>CADBUS010000034.1 GCA_902797895.1 uncultured Bacteroidia bacterium
CTGCTACTGCAAATGAAGTGGTTGCTCCGCAACCCAAAAAGAGGGGGCGTCCAAGGCTTAATGCCAATGTACCAAAGCAGGAGAGCGTGGCACAACCAGAACCAACCAATATAGTTGAGAGTGAGAATGTTACGGTAGAACAGCCGAGCCAGGAGCAGGAGGGGCAGCAGAGGGAGAGAATTAAGCGTCCGAGAATTCAGCGCACTCCGGCTTTTGTGCCAAAGCAGTCGTTGAGGCCGCAGAAGAATGAGCAGTTGGAGGTATCTCCTATTGCTGAGGTGGAAAAAGAGAATATGGCAGCCGCAGCGGAGCAGCAGGTAAGGCCGGAGGCTCAGCGATTTGATATGCGTGCAGATATGCAACGTGCAGATGCTCAACGCTCCGAGATGCGTTCAGAAATACGCTCCGAGATGCAGCGTCCGCAAGAGCATACGCGCTCTGATATGCCTCGCACCGATTATCAGCGTACCGATGCGCCGCGCCAAGAAATGCCGCGCACAGAGCAGCAGCCACAAGAGCCTAAGCAGCAAAAGATTAAGATAGAGTTTGAGGGTGTTGTAAAGGCTTCGGGCGTACTTGAGATTATGCCGGACGGGTATGGCTTTTTGCGCTCCTCAGACTACAACTATCTCAACTCTCCGGACGATATATATGTATCGCAATCGCAGATAAAGCTCTTTGCATTAAAGACCGGAGATACCGTATTTGGGGAGATTAAGCCGCCTCGCGAGGGAGATAAATATTTTCCGCTTGTAAAGATAGATTCAATAAATGGCCGTGAGCCTGCATTCATAAGAGACAGAGTTCCATTTGATTTTCTCACTCCACTTTTCCCTGATGAGAAATTCAACCTGTTGGGCAATGGGCATAATAACCTCTCTTGCAGGGTTGTAGAGATGTTCGCTCCAATAGGAAAGGGGCAGAGAGGGCTTATAGTAGCTCAGCCTAAAACAGGTAAAACCGTGCTTCTTAAAGAGATAGCCAATGCTATTGCCGATAATCATCCGGAGGTATATCTTATTGTGTTGCTTATCGACGAGCGTCCGGAGGAGGTTACAGATATGGCACGCAGCGTTAAGGCCGAGGTTGTTGCATCTACCTTTGACGAGCCGGCAGACAGGCACGTAAAGGTTGCAAGCATAGTTTTGGAGAAGGCCAAGAGGCTTGTTGAGTGTGGTCACGATGTTGTTATACTCCTTGATTCCATAACTCGCCTTGCGAGAGCCTTTAATACGGTGCAACCTGCAAGCGGCAAGGTACTTAGCGGTGGTGTGGATGCCAATGCTCTGCATAAGCCAAAGAGATTCTTTGGTGCTGCCAGAAATGTTGAGAATGGCGGCTCGCTTACCATCATTGCAACCGCTCTTACAGAAACAGGCTCCAAGATGGATGATGTTATTTTTGAGGAGTTTAAGGGTACAGGCAATATGGAGCTTCAGTTAGACCGCAAACTTGCAAACAAGAGGGTATTCCCTGCGGTGGATGTAACATTAAGCTCTACCAGAAGGGATGACTTGCTTGTGGATAAGGGAACTTTGAGCCGTATTTGGGTTTTGAGAAACTACCTCTCCGATATGAACAGCGTTGAGGCTATGGAGTTTATGAAGGGCCGTTTGGAGTCAACCCACTCCAACGAGGAGTTCCTCATCACTATGAACGGAGACGCTTTGCGTTAATCGCTTTCTTTAACCTCCTTATGGTAGTATGTGCCAAGCCTCCGGAGGATTAACTATTCGCCGCATCAGCGGCCGGCCCTGAATAGGGCCGCATGCTCCCTTGGGAGCTGCCGTAGGCTGAGGGGTTAAAGAGGTAGTTTAATTGGCTGCAGAGCAGTCAATTAAACTTAAAGTGCGGCGGTTTGTGGGATAGATGCTATGGGATAGATAGAGAAAAAGTAATGACCAAATTTTTTGGTCATTACTTTTTCTCTTTAAAATAGATATTTACCGGGCAGCCGGTAAAGTTGAAATGCTCTCTTAATCTATTCTCCAAAAAGCGTTTATATGGCTCCTTTATTTGTTGAGGGTGATTGCAGAAAAAGGCAAAAGAGGGCACCCTTGTGGAGAGTTGGGTTATATACTTTATCTTAATTTCGTTACCTCTGTAGAGCGGCGGCTGATGAGCCTCAATCTCAGGCATCATAGCATCGTTAAGAGCCTTCCAGTCTATCTTTCTGGTATAGTTCTCATATACCTGCATTGTATGCTTTAGTACATCAAATATCCTCTGCTTGTTTATTACGGAGGTAAAAATTATAGGCACATCTGTAAAAGGAGCTATCTTCTGAAGAATATCCTTTGTAAAGTTCTTCATAGTAAGAGTTTCTTTTTCAACCAAATCCCACTTGTTTACAACTATTACGCATCCTTTGCCGTTCTTCTGTATAAGGGAGTAGATATTCATATCCTGTGCCTGCACACCCTCCGTTGCATCTATCATAAGTATGCATATATCTGAACTCTCTATACTCCTTATGGCTCTCATAACTGAGTAGAACTCAAGATTTTCTGATACCTTGTTCTTCTTTCTCATTCCGGCTGTATCTACAAGGAGAAAATCGTAGCCGAACTTATTGTATCTTGTTGTTATGGAGTCTCTGGTTGTACCGGCAAGCGGAGTTACTATGTTTCTCTGCTCTCCAAGCAGGGCGTTTGTAAGAGAGGATTTTCCCACATTCGGCCTCCCTACAATGGTGATTCTTGGGAGTTTAAGTTCCTGTTCATCTTTCTCCGCAGGATTTACCTTTGCAAGCTCCTCTACAAGGCGGTCCATTAAATCGCCTGTTCCTGAACCGCTTGCAGAGGCTATGCAGATAGGCTCTCCAAGCCCTAACGAGTTGAATTCGTATGTACCATACATATTGAGTGCAGAGTCCACCTTGTTTACCGCAAGTACAACCGGCTTGGTAGAACGCCTGAGTATCTTGGCTATAGAGAGATCATAGTCTGTTATACCTGTGCCCACATCGCAAATAAAGAGTATTACATCTGCCTCATCTATGGCAGAGAGTACCTGTTTGCGTATCTCGTTCTCAAAAATATCCTCAGAGTTGGTAGTATATCCTCCCGTATCAATTACAGAAAAGAAGTTTCCGCACCATTCGCACTTGCCATAGTGGCGGTCTCTTGTAACACCTGCCGTCTCATCCACTATCGCCATCCTCTGCCCAACCATACGGTTGAAGAGTGTAGATTTACCTACATTCGGCCTTCCTACTATTGCAACTATTCCCATATATTTATCTGTCTACTAAGTTCTTAAAAGCACAATCGGCATTACAGGAGCCACACTCCCCATCCGGCTGCAATTTTACTTTGCCGCCTTGCTTGCCTTTGGCTGCACTCTGATTGCCCGATGTTATCTTAATATGCTGTGAGCGCCCCCATATTCTCTCATCCTCCTCCCTCATACAAACTATGCCTCTTTTTCTAAGCTCCTTGCTGTGGCCAACTTCTCCATCCGGAAACCGTCCGTTCTTTCTGAAAATTATGTTAAAGCAGAGGCCGAATACAGCAAGTCCAACAATAACCACAGAAAGCAATATAACAGTTAGCACACTACTCATAACAATCTGCTATTAAGAGTGCTACAAAAGGCACTTCTCTTTATATACAAGCGGTTTTGAGCTTATGTTGAGTATTGGCGGTATCTGATGTATCTTGAATGATGATTTGCCAACAAGCCCTTTTATCCTATCTACAAGGGCGGCATCTGCTCCCTCCTCTTTTATCTGCTCAAAGCTCTTTCCTCCCTCGTTGTGCTGATAAAGTATAGGATCCATAAGTTCATACTCCGGCAAACTGTCTGTATCTTTCTGATTGCTACGCAGTTCTGCAGACGGTGCCTTTGTGAGTGTGGAGGTAGGAATAATCTCCTGCTCCATATTCACATAGTAGGAGAGCTCATACACATCGCACTTGTAAACATCTGCAATAACCATTATGGCTCCGGCTAAATCGCCATACAGAGTACCATATCCGGTAGAGAGTTCGCTCTTGTTGGATGTGTTGAGCAGCAGCGTGTTATACTTGTTGGCGTAGGCCATAAGTATTGTTCCTCTGATTCTGGCCTGCAGATTCTCCTCTGCCACACTCCACTCCCTTTTATTTGTAAAGACTTTGTCCAAGCTCTTTATAAAGCGGTCATAAATCTCTGATATTGAGACTACATTGTAGCTCATTTTAAGGTTGTCTGCCAAATCTACGGCATCTTGTATGGAGTGCAGGGTAGAAAACTCGCTTGGCAGCAGAAGCCCGTGTACATTCTTGCTGCCCAATGCTTTAACCGCAAGGGCTGCCACAAGGGCGGAATCTATTCCTCCCGATAGTCCAAGCACCGCCTTACTTATGCCGCAAGATTTGAAATAGCCCTTTATGCCATCTACAAGCCTGTTGTACATCTGCTCTATGGTGAGCTCTCTATTTATCTGCATACTCCTGTATTTTAGTACATTATGGTGTCTCCAAAAGATTTGTCGCGATAAACCTTATCCAACACATCTCCAAAGAGCTCCGCCACAGATATGACCTTTATTTTGCTAATATCTGCCCCATCGTGCGGCCTGAGCGGAATAGTATCTGTAACTACAAGCTCCTCAAGCGGAGAGGCTGCTATGTTTTCGTATGCTGCGCCGGAGAGAACAGGGTGGGTGGCAAGCGCCCTAACGCTTGTAGCACCCTTGTCTATAAGCATCTTGGCAGCCTTGCAGAGCGTGCCTGCAGTATCCACCATATCATCTACTATAACAATGTTGCGCCCCTCCACATCTCCAATAGCAGTCATAGAGCCAACCACATTGGCCCTCTCTCTGCTCTTGTGGCATATAATCATCGGACATCCTATTATCCTTGAGTAGGCATTCACCCTCTTGGCACTTCCCATATCGGGAGCGGCAATAGAGAGATTCTCGAGCTTCAAACTCCTCAGATAAGGGAGGAATATGGAGCTTGCATATATGTGATCTACAGGAAAATCAAAGAAGCCCTGTATCTGATCTGCGTGCAAATCGGCGGTAAGAACTCTCTCGCAACCGGCGGCGGCCAAAAGGTTGGCCACCAACTTTGCCCCTATGGATACGCGAGGGCGATCTTTGCGGTCTTGCCTTGCCCAACCAAAGTATGGCATTACAGCCACCACCTTGTAGGCAGATGCTCTTCTTGCAGCATCTATCATAAGCAGCAGCTCCATAAGGTTTTCCATTGGTGGAAATGTGGAGCATACAATGAATACAGATGCGCCTCTCACGCTCTCAAGATAGATTGGCTGAAACTCGCCATCGCTAAATACTGTTACATCAGACTTGCCGAGTTCCAAATTGAGCGATTTGGCAATCTTTTCTGCCAAATATTTTGAGTTGCGGGTGGAGAAAATTTTAATAGGATGTTCCATTACGGTTATTTATTACTGTTTTTATATAAGGTTATCACTTGTTCTATGTAATTGAGTATCTCCTCTTTACCTTGATGGGTGGTTGCCGAGCTCAAAAAAATTGGTGGCAACTCCTCCCACTGCTTCAGCAGCTCATTTTTAATTTGCGTAAAGTTTTTGCTTATCTCGTTTTTGGAGAGCTTGTCTGCCTTTGTAAGTATTATGGCAAAGGGAATCTGCGCTCTGCCGAGGCTTGTAATAAACTCAGAATCTATCCTCTGCAAAGGAAGCCTCCCATCTATAAGCACAAAGAGAGTGGCAAGCTGCTCGCTGGAGTTTATAAACTCGTTGTTCATCTTGGCAAGCTCTGCAATTTGAGTTTTAGAGAGTTTGGCATATCCATAGCCCGGCAAATCTACAAGGTACCAGCTGTCGTTGATTAAAAAGTGGTTTACCGCTATGGTTTTGCCAGGCGATGAGCTTGTTCTGGCCAACTCGCCCCCCTTGCCCTCTATCGCCGCACCGTGGCAGAGCATATTTATAAGAGAGGATTTGCCAACATTTGAACGCCCTATAAAGGCAATCTCAGGAGCCTTAAAGAGCGGTTTGCCCTTTAAGGTTGTACTACTGCCCGCAAAAGATGCCTTCTTGATTTTCATCGGTAGATCTCTTAACACGCAAAGTTACTAAAAAATGATTATAATAAAAGAGATTCTTTGTAAGCATCCCCTTTTTCGGACAGTCTATAAGTTTACTGCAAAGTTTGTGTTTTTGGAGAGGCTACAAAATTTGTTTGTACCTTTGGGGGCTGAAATGGAGGATATTTTTGGAATAGATGATAGCGGGCGTGTAAGCCTCTCCCAACTGCTCGGTATGGTGGAGCAGTTAGTGAACGGGAGTTTGGGGGAGAGCTACTACTGGGTGCAGGCGGAGCTTGCCAATGTGAGCCTTCCCAGAGGGGGCGGACATTGTTATTTGGAACTTGTGGAGACCGATGCTCAGAATAGGACTGTAGCCAAGGTTAGGGCCAATATCTGGAGCTCCTATTATGAGAGGATAGAGCGGAGGTTTTTGGCTGAGGCCGGCGGGCAGCTTGCTGTGGGTATGAAGGTGCTGTTGAGAGCAACTGTGCAGTTCAGCCGCCAATGGGGCTTCTCGCTCAAAGTTGTGGATATAGATCCTACCTACACTCTTGGGGATATGGAGGCGCAAAAGAGGCAGACTTTGCAGCGCCTTGCAAAAGAGGGGCTTATGGATAGGAACAAGGAGCTCTATGTTCCGGCCTTGCCAAGCCGCCTTGCAATAATCTCCGCAGAGGGGGCGGCAGGTTATGGAGATTTTATAAAGCATTTGAACGATTCCGGCATACTCTTTAAGTGCCACCTTTACAGCGCACCTATGCAGGGGGCCGATGCTCCAGCCGGCATAGCTGCCGCCTTTGAGGCTATAAATGAACACTCATCTGATTATGACGTGGTTGTGATGATTCGCGGTGGGGGCAGCAATTTGGATTTGGCCTGCTTTGATGACTACCTTATAGCTCGCTCCATAGCGCTTTGCTATCTGCCTGTCATAAGCGGAATAGGCCACGAGAGAGATAACCATATTTGCGATGATGTTGCGGCGGTAAGGGTTAAGACTCCAACCGGTGCGGCAGACTATCTTATAGAGAGATTTGCAGACCAGGCGGAGCGCGTGAACTCTTTGGAGGAGAGGCTTCTCTCTGCTGCTGCGGAGTATATTGCTGAGCAGCAGGCGCGTATAGATAACTATTATCTCCGCCTCTCATCTGTACTCCATTACTTTGTATCGCAGAGGGAGAGCGTACTTAATGAGTTAAAATTCAGAGTAGCAGGGGCGGCAGTAAGGCGTGTTGAGCAGGCAGATGCCTCCTTGGAGCTAATTAAGATGGGCCTACAAAGAGCTGCTACCAAGCGTTTTGAGAGCGCAGAGGCCACTTTGGAACTCTTAAAGGCGCGTTTTGAGAGTGCAGATCCCACAAGGGTGTTGGGCAGAGGATATGGAATAGTTACATCACAAGGCGAGAAGATAGGTGGAGTGGCCGCTCTCAGGGAGGGTATGCGTATTAAGCTGATTATGAGTGACGGGCAGGCGGAATTTACTATCGGGGAACTAAATATAAAAGAGAATAAGCAAGACTAAATATGGCAAAAGAAAAGGGAAACAACAATGAGCAGCTCACATACGAGAGTGCAGTAGAGGAGCTTAACACATTGGTGGAGAGGGTTGAGGACAAAGAATCCTCTTTTGAGCAGGTGGAGAAAGATGTTAAGCGTGCTATGGAGCTGATAGCATTCTGCAAAAATGAGTTAAAGGGCTACCGAGAGAGATTTGAGCAGATTCAGGCTCAAAGCAGTGCAGATAATCAAACAGAGAACGGGGCTCAGAATCAAGAAGGTGATTTTCCGTTCTGATGAGTGTAGCGGCAACAGGTTTTTTTGACGGACTTCACCTTGGCCATAAGCAGGTGATAGGGGAGCTTTGTGCTTTGGCCTCTAAGTTGGGGGAGAGCTCAAAGGTAATAACCTTTTGGCCTCATCCGCGTAGCGTTCTTCAGCAAGAGGCTTATAATCTGAGGCTTCTGACCTCGCTCGATGAAAAGAGGCAGATGTTGCTCTCAATGGGAGTGGACTCGGTTGAGGTGTTGGAGTTTACAAAGAGCTTCAGTATGCTCTCTACCGAGGAGTTTGTAAGGGATTATCTGGTAGCCAAATATGGAGTTAAGCATCTTGTAATAGGGTATGACCACAAAATAGGGCATAATGTAAAAGAGCTTCAGAGCCAAATGATTGCAACCTGCAATAGTTGCAAAGTGGAGGTTATAAGGGTAGAGGAGTTTCTTTTGAATGGTGCCCCTATAAGTTCAACCAAAATACGCAAAGCCCTCTCGGTGGGGGATGTGGAGGGTGCCGCAGAGCTGCTGGGCTACAACTACTCCCTGAAAGGTGCTGTGGTGAGCGGAAACAGACTTGGCCGCACAATAGGCTTTCCTACAGCCAATCTTCACCTCTATGATCCGTTGAAGGTAATACCGGCGCGAGGAGTGTATGTGGTTGGAGTTGAGCTTGGTATAGAGAGATATAAAGGTATCTGCAACATAGGTGTGCGCCCTACTGTAGGAGATTCAAATGCACTCTCCATAGAGACACATATTCTCAATTTTGAAGAGGATATTTATGGTCTGGATCTGAAGATAGATTTTATAAGGCGCTTGAGAGACGAGCAGCGTTTTGAGAGCCTTGAGCAACTGAAGCAGCAGCTGCAAAGAGATAAAGAGGCGGCAAACGATTTTTTTGCTAATTTTGCCACATTATGACAACTAACGGACAATATGTAACAAACGAAGGGCTCGAAAAATTAAGAGAAGAGCTCAACCAGATGATAACTGTAGAGAGGCCGGCCATTTCCAAAGCTATCGCAGAGGCAAGAGAAAAGGGGGACCTTTCAGAAAATGCTGAGTATGACGCTGCAAGAGAGGCTCAAGGGTTACTTGAGCTTAAAATCTCAAAATTGCAGAACCTTATAGCCAATGCTAAAATTATAGATGAGAGTAAACTTGGCACAGATAAGGTTGGAATGCTCAACAAGGTTACGGTAAAGAATCTTAAAACGGGTGCAAAAATGATATTTACCATTGTGGGCGAAACCGAGGCAAATCTTGCCGAGGGCAAGCTCGCCTCCTCAACTCCTATAGGTAAGGCACTTATGGGGCGCAAAAAGGGAGAGAAGGTAGATGTAAAGGCACCGGCAGGGCTGCTGCAGTTTGAGATTTTGGATATATCAATTTAGTAATACCATAGCTATATGGCATCTATTTTTTCTAAAATAATTGCCGGAGAGATACCTTGCTACAAGATAGCCGAGGATGGCAATTACTTTGCATTTCTGGATATAAATCCGGTACAAAAGGGGCACGTTCTTGTTGTGCCTAAAGATGAGAAGGATTATATATTCGACTATGCTCCAGAGTATTACGCAGGGCTTTGGAAATTTGCACAAAAGATAGCCGCTGCGCAAAAGGCTGCGCTCCCTTGTAAGAGGATAGGAGTTGCCGTTATTGGTTTGGAGGTGCCTCACGCACATATCCACTTGGTACCTCTTGTTAATGAGGGAGATTTGGATTTCAGCGCATCTAAAAAGCTCTCGCTTCCTAAAAGCGAGATGGAGGAGATAGCTCAAAAAATAAGAGAAAAGCTATAGATATGAGATCTTTTTTGTTGCTTTGTTGTGTGACCATCGGCCTGTTTGCCGGCGGCTGCAAAGGTAAAGACCAAGCTAAAATAAATGTTACGGTAGATGGAGTGAATAAAGGTAAAATTGCCTTAAAGCTCCTGAATGTAAATAAGTTGGAGTTGGTGGACACCTTGCTTACCGACCAAAAAGGCAGCGTATCAAAGAAGATTATGCTGCCAAGCGGCTCGCCCAATTTCTACTACCTCTCTTACAATGGAGTTGAGATAGCAAATCTGCTGCTTGCTCCGGGAGATAATGTAAAAGTAAGCGTAGATTCCAATGGCCGTAACCTAAAAATCAGAGGCTCAAAGGAGTCTGAGCTATTGCAGCAGATTAACGAGGAGATTGGCAGAAGCCAAAAAAGTTTTGATTCACTTACAGTTGCGCTCCTAACCTGCAATCAGACAGGCGATATTGAGGGGGCGCAAAATGCGAGATTCGCTCTCGGAAGAGTATATGTAAAGGCAAAACAGGCAGCTATAAAGCATCTGCTTACCCACCCATACTCCTTCACAAATATCAGAAATATCTACAGAGATTTTAGCGAGAACTTGCCGCTGTTCGCTCACCTTAACGATGGGGTTTACTTTAAGCAGCTTGCAGATTCTCTTAGGGTTAAATATCCTAATTCTCAATATGTTAAGGCTTTGGATGATGAGGTTGTAAAGTTCTACAACGAGATGGAGCTTACAAATAAAATTCAGAGCGTAGATGAGATACTCTTCCCCGATTTGGTGATGCCGGATATTCTCTCCCAGGAGAGAAGGCTCAGCGATTTGGCCGGCAAGCCTTTTATGCTGCTGTTTTGGACTCCGGAAGATAGCGCTCAAAAGATGCTTAATGCAGAGCTTGAAGCTATCTACAACAGATATCGCAGCAGGGGCTTTGAGATTTATTCTGTATGTATAACCACAGATAAGGCATATTGGAATTCTGTTGTAAACCGCTTCCCTTGGATAAATGTTTGCGATGGGGCAGGGGCAGCCTCTAAAGCATTGGCTACCTATAATGTACAGAATTTGCCGGCAATGTACCTATTCAACAGTAGCGGAGCTATTGTTGGCAAAGATATATTTGAGCCCGCTGCTATATCTAAAGCAGTTTCTTCTGTTTGCCTGGAATAAATTCTTTAAGATAGAAAGGTTGGAAGTATGCCACATCCTCTATTTGGCCTGCTTCCAACTTTTTGTATGCCTCAAACCTCATACCCTGCGCCTGTGGCATCTGGTATAGAAAGCGTGCATTTGGGCAATCTGCCACTAAAGGTTTGAACTTTTCCGCACCATTGCCTGTAAAGAGAATCTCATTTTCAGCAGAGCTTAATAGCTCTCTGTAACTCTCTGAATCTAAAATCTTTGCCGCTATCTTTGTTAGGGGCTCTGCATTGCCGTTGTAGTTGGCGGTATAGACCTCCATTCTGCCTGCATCTATCATTGGGATAATATATGCAGGCACTCTCTTCTCTTTTTCTGCGGCGCATTGAGCTATGGCTGTAAGAGTGCTTACAGATATCAGCTTTATGTTAGCCGAGTAGGCAATAGCTTTGGCAAGTGATACTGCAATCCTAAGCCCCATATAACTGCCAGGTCCCTCGCTTATTGCAACGGCGGCAAGCTGCTTGGCGGTAAGGTTGTTCTCTTTTAGAATCTGCTCCGTAAGGCGGGCAAGCAGAGTGTCGTGCCCCTTAGGAATGGCGGAGTACTTTTGTGCAACGAGCCTCGGGCCATCTGAAATGGCAACCGAACAGGAGTTTGTGGCGCTCTCCAAAAGAAGTATTAAACTATGGCTCTCCACTTTTGGAAGCTCTCCTTTTATTTATTTTCTTCCTTCTTGTTATCCTTGCCCTCTTTGCTCTCCAACTCCTTTTTCAGCTTAACCTTTGAGCCCTCTTTTTTGAGAGATTTGCTGATTGCGGTAAATGGGCCGATAACCACATTGCTGTTTTCCGTAACTCCCTCTTTAATCTCAATATCAGAAATATCCTGCAGGCCGGTTTTTACTTCTACAGGCGTAACATTCTTGCTCTCAGTATCATATATAAATACAAACTGCTTTACGCTGCCATCGCCCTCCTTGCTCTGCAAATCACTTCTTGTGGTAATGGCGGAGATTGGGAGTGAGAGAACATTCTCTGCAACGCTTGTCTTAATCTGCACAGAGGCACTCATACCAGGGCGGAACGGATTACTGTTTTCGCTCACCAAATCTTGATAAGACTCAGGGTTAATTCTAACCTTAACCTCAAAAGTTGTAGCCTGGTCGAGAGTGGTAGTAGAGCCTTTTGATGAGTTGGCAACCTCCGTTACCACTCCGCTGAACTTTCTATCTAAATAGGCATCTACGCTAACTTTTGCGCTGTCTCCTACATTGAGTCTTATAATATCATTCTCATTAACATCAACAAGCACCTCCATCTGGTGGAAGTTGGCAACCCTAAGCATTTCAGTACCAGCCATTTGGCTTGTTCCTACCACTCTCTCTCCAAGCTCCACGCTCAATTTGGAAACAATACCATCCATCGGGGAGTATATGGTGGTTTTTTGCAGATTCTCCCTTGCCTCTTTAAGCCTCGCCTCCGCGCTGCTGATATTGTACTTGGCTCCGCTAAGCTGCTGCTGGGCAACATCCCAATCGGCACAGGCAGCCTCATACTCAGCCTTTGAGATAGTCTTAAGCTCGTAGAGTTGCTTGTTTCTCTCGTATGTCTGCTTGATTCTCAAAGTATGAGCCTGCTGCTGCATATAGGCCGCGCGAGTAGAGTTCAAAGAAGCAAGAGCCTGTTCCACTGCAGATAGATAAATATCTTGCTTAATCTTTATGATAAGATCTCCCTTCTTTACCCTATCTCCCTCTTTTACATTAAGCTCCACAATCTCACCGGATACATCCGGAGAGATTTTAACCTCTGTTACAGGTTGTATTTTGCCATTTGCAGGTATTGTCTCAGAGATGGTCTTGCGTACCGGCTTGGAGAGCTCAATCTCTATAACCCCCTTATCTTTGTTGCAGGTCTTTGATCCTATCATAAGAAGAACTATTGCAGCGGCTATTCCAATCCATAAATAGCTCTTCTTCCTCTTCTTTTCTCTTTTAATGTTGCCCATCGCTATTATAAAATAATTTGTTTTCCTTTGTAGAAATCTAAAATTTTAAGTTCAAAAAGATACTGATACTTAGCCTGATAGAATGCAGAAACAGCCTTAAAAAGATTTGCCTTGGCTATATTGTAATCTGTGGCATTCATCATACCCACATTGAACTTGTTCTCTGTATATGTAAAAGATTCCTGTATAGATTTCATATTCTCCTCAGCCGCCTTCATCTTCTCGTATGCCCCTATAGCTCCGTTGTAGGCGCTCTGAATCTCCTTGTATAGAGCCTCTTTCTGCATCTGCAACTCAATACGGGTGCTTTCCATATTCAACCTTGCATTTCTAACCGAAGTGCGTGTATTAAAGCCGTTGAAAATAGGAATGGAGAGCGAAAATCCGAGCGACGGATTCTTGTTGTTCTCAAACTGAGTAAAGAAAGCTCCGCTCTGCCCATCGGTATAGTATGAGCCGTAACCGGCTTGTACAGAGATAGATGGGAATAATCTGCCATATATGCTGCGATAGTCATACTTGCTCTTTTCAAGTGCAAGCTCCGCACTCTTTATCTGCGGAAGCTCCAAAGCCTCCTTGTAAATCTGTTCAATGCTGTTATTGTAGCCTGTGCCATAATACTCCTCCGCTATAGGCATAATCTCAGAGAGAGTGTTTGGCTCGGCTATAGCAAAACCTTCTCTCATATTGGCAGGCAAATCAAGCAGTTGCATAAGAGTAAGTTTGCTTGAGCGCACATCGTTGCGAGCAACCACTAACTGCGATTTCTCATTTGCAAGCTGTGCTTTTACCTCCAGTAGTGTACTATAGGCCTGACTGCCGGCATCTACAAGTTTTGCAGTACGTTCAACCTGCTCCTCCATACTCTTGCAACTCTCCTGAGCGCTCTTTTCAATCTCCTGAGCCAAAAGCAGTTGCAGATAGGCCTGGAGAATCTGAATTGTAATGTCGTTCTCCATCTTCTCCACCTGCTTTTCTGCAATATTGAGAGCAACCTTGTTACTCTTGATATTGTTAAGTTTAGAAAAGCCGCTGAATATGGTGGCAGAAGAGCTGAGGCTTCCGCTTACGCTCATACTCCTCTTGTTTTTGATAATCTCCAGAGTCTGAAGATTAACACTCCTTCCCCAGCTCATACTCAATGAGGAGCCGCCACTTAACGATGGAATCAAATCTAATTTAGATTGCTGCAGATTGTTTCTGCTTTGCTCCACACTTATGTTGCGAGCCTTAATCTGCAGATTGTTATCTTTTGCGTATGAAATACACCTCTCTAAGTTCCAAGTATCTCCATTTGTATTAGAGACAGTAGATTGCGCGCTCGCTCCAACCGTTGCCGCCAACATCAGCATTATAGCGGCCCAAATACTCTTTCCCATATTATCTTCTATTTTTCTTGCCTTGCGGCAAACCTCGCAAATATACAAATAATAACCAAATTCACTACACTATATTATAGCAACGGGTGAGATAAGCCCCACCCGTCAAACTAAAAACCAAATAAATCTGATATGCGGCCTATCTCACCAAAGAGGATTGAGGCTCTGTAACCTGCTGTCCATTCCTCATTCTTCTGAAATTCCTAACGGCTCTTACAAGCAGGCCGATTCCATAACCCAACAACTCCACAAATCTGGATACATCGGCATCCTTGCCACCGGCAATAGTAACCGCCTCGTAGGCAGTAATTTCAATAAAACCTTTCATAGCCCAACTGTTTTAAGGTCTGCCCCATAAAGGTTTTCCATCCAATCCCTTCTTGTAGCCTCTGTTAAAATCTTCAGAGTAGCTGCTAAGGAAGTCAGAAACAATACTCACAATTTTGATTACCTTTCTCCAAAGATCTGCATTAATGCCTCCCCTTACCAAGAGCTCCCCCTCGGTTACGGTACTAAATCCTTTCATCAAGTTTTTGTCTTCCATAATCTTAAATTTGAACTCCGGCAGAGTTGACGCGCCGGATTCCGTCATATATTATTAACCGGTCAAATATATTCTCCTATCTGCGTAACTTATTGTGTGGCTGTTGTGTGAGACCACAATCACACATCTTCCCTTTTGGACCATTGCCCTCATAAGCTCCATAATTGTACCGGCACACTCCTCGTCCATAAATGATGTAGCCTCATCCAAAATCATCACAGGAGCGTTGCTGTACAACATTCTTGCAATTGAAATCATCTGTTGTTGCCCTCCGGAGAGACTCTTCCCCTTTGTCCCGACCATTGTAAGTATGCCGTAGGGTAGCTCTTTTAGCATCTGATCCATTCCGCACATAGAGCAGAGCTTGGAAACCCTCTTCATATCCTCCACACTTCTATCTCCTCTGCCCATTGTTATATTCTCGTAAATTGTTGTGTTAAAGAGAAATGGCTGCTGTGGAGCAATGCTTACAACCCTTCTCCAATAGCCGAGTGGCAGCAAAGAAATATCCATACCGCCATAGAGAATTCTACCGCTGTTTGCTTTATAGTCTCTGATAATTAGAGAGATAAGCGTACTCTTTCCGCTGCCGCTGCTGCCGCATATCGCATTTATGCTCCTTGGAACAAAGAGAGCCTTCACATTGGATAGTAACTCCCCCTTGCCGGGGTATCTGAATGTTATCTCTTCAAGCTCAATCTCCTCTGCTACCAAAGGGCTCTCTGCCGCTTCCGCTGCTGCTACCTTAGCCTCTTCTGCCTTAGCTTCTTCTGCCGCAGCCTTTACTGCTTTTGACATATTTTTTTCCTCCCGATAGGCGGTAAGGTCATATATTCTCTCGGAGGCCACAAGCGCATCATTCAAAAGTGTGTTGAATCCCATCAGTTCATTCATAGGGGCTATAAAAAAGGCACTGAGAGTATAAAAAGAGACAAGTTCTCCAACGCTGATTTTATCATAAACGGTTGCCACCGCACCAACTATGAGAATTACCGACAACAGAATTTGTGAAATAGCGCTGCTTAGACTACCAAAGAGAATGGCAATTTTGCCGGCCTTGTAGCTGCTCTGAATATAGTTTGAATAGCTCTGCTCATATCTTGCCATAGTGGCCTCTGCGCAGTTGTGTACAATCTCTTTAGCTCCTTCAAATGAGTCTATTACGTCACTCTCAAAGAAAGCGGCTCTGCTCATCACCTCCCTGCTCATTCTATTGTTGACCTTGTGTGATATGAAATAAAGGATGCAGTATAACGGAAGCGAGAGCAGTACCGCCCAAGCAAGTTTTGTGTAGAAGGAAAACATCAATAAGCAGATTGCGAGCAAGGTCGTGGCGCAAACAACAATAGAAACAATGCCCTCTGAAATAAAGGCCCTTATCTTGTAAGTGTCTGATAATCTGGATTCCAAATCACCGCTTGAATACTCGTTGAAAAACGCCGGCTCCATCTTTAGAACTTTTCTGATAAAGCCTAAAATAAGCCCTGTATCTATCTTAACTCCGTTTCTCAAAAGATATACTCCTCTTATGTAGCCAATCAGTAGCGCTATTGGAACAAGTAGCAGAATAAGAGCCGATATTGCAGTTAGAAAACCCTTGTCTTGGCTCGGAATTGCTTTATCTATAAGCATTTGCAAAAATAGAGAGTTGCATACGCCAATTGCGGTAAGAACTATTGAGCCAACTATTGCGAGTATTGTCTCTCTCTTGTGTAAAACAAGCAGCCTGAAAAGCCGCTGCACCTTGCTCTGTTTTGCATCGCTCTTTTTGAAGCCCTGAGAGGCTGAAGTTAGAATCAAATAGCCACTCCATCGCTTTGCAAATTGGCTGCGCCTCTCTTTTAGCACCTTACCTGCGGCAGGGTCCATAATCTCTACATATTTTTCTCCTACCGAGCAAATTACAACATAGTGCAACAATCCGTTGTCAGTAATGGTATGGGCTATAACGGGAGCTTTGATGCTCTTTAGCGCAAGCAGTTTAGCACCCTTTTCTGCTGCGGCCATCTCCAAAGGTGCTTCACCCTCCATTCCGAGGGTGTCTGCCTTAACTGCTTTGGCTGTAAGCCCTAACGCGGCAGCGCCATCCAAAATACCCTTTATGCTTATACCCTCTTTGCTGCAACCGCACTCCCTTCTTACCTGCGAGAGGGGAACTCTCACTCCGTGCCAGGCAGCTACGCAGGCAAGGCAGGCGGCTCCGCAATCGTAAGAATCCAACTGTTTTATTTTTTCAACACCTCTCATTTTACAGCCTTAAACCATTTTTCGTCTAAAAAAGTGCCGGAAAGTACCCCCGTTAAACCGAATAAAACTACAACTCTCCGGCACCCACAAACTATGATAACTATAACTCTTTCTGTTTAATACTCAATTTGTTTCATTCTTCGTTCTTCATTCATCGTTCTTCATTCGTTTGCTTCATTTCCTTACGGCAGTTGTAATACACAGGAAGTTCGCTCCGCTCATCCCTCCCATCATCTACTTC
>CADBUS010000035.1 GCA_902797895.1 uncultured Bacteroidia bacterium
TAGCGCAGTAATTGCCATAACCAATACGCCAAGCCAAAGAATCTGCACTCCAATATCGGCTATAGGTTTTCGCGCCGGCAGGCCTTACATTCTTCCCAACCCCAAACTTCACATCCAAACGCCCCACAAAGCTAAAGCCACAATACTTTATAAAAGAGTGGAAACTATTGCCGTTGGCTATGCCATACACAAATTCATATCCCTGATTCTTAGCCTCTTCTATAGCCTTGTTGGTGAGTATTGAGAGCAATTTGCGGCCTCTGAAATCGGGGTGGGTTACACTTCCCATACTCCGCACACATTTTACAACTCTCCCATCAACCAACATCTGCTCCGGCACAAGCGCCTCGTGAGCCACAAGCTCTCCATTCTCGTATGCATTGAATGTTATTGCATTGCCGCAAGGATTGTCTGAGTACCAGAACTTGAAAATCTCTTTTGTGAACGTGAGCCCTCTATCTTTATAGACCTCGTTTTGCAGAGCAACAAGAGCCTCCAACTCAGCATCTTCCTTAAAGGCACAAAACTTTATCTCCATAGTTTCAGCTATTTATAGGTTTTATAGCATTGCTTTTTTGATATTTTCTACAATATATTTGGCATCCTCATCTGTAACATACGGGCCTGATGGCAAGCACATTCCTACCTTAAAGAGCGCCTCGCTCACAGAGGCCTCCTCTTTGCCATATATTGTGCAACCATTAAGATAGCAAGGAGCATTTTTATAGACCGGCTGACGGTGCATAGGTTTCCAGAGCGGACGCGCCTCCACTCCGGCCTCATCCAATATAACTCTCAGAGCCTCAACATTGTTATTGGGTTGGCAATCTGTGGTGGCACTCTCTACTGCGTGCACCACTCCGGCAGCTCCGCCTACCGCCCCCTTAATTACACTCTTATAGGCATTCTCCTGCCCCTTTATTTTTAGCTCCGGATGAATGGTTATAGTGTTGAGCCAAAAATTGCTATCATCTTTTGCAGAAGGATTGCCGTGTACATCTATTCCATCGATTTTGGCAAAAAGCTCATTATAAAGCTCGTAGAGATGTTTGTGGTGAGCGATATACTGCTCGGCCACCATCATCTGCCCCCTCCCTATTCCTGCACATATATTGCTAAGGCGATAGTTATATCCTATGGCCTCGTGCTGATAGTACGGATAGGCTTCGCGAGCCTGAGTGGCATACCACATTATCTTCTGCTTATCCTCCGCATTGCGGCAAACCAAAGCTCCTCCTCCAGATGTTGTAATCATCTTGTTGCCGTTGAAAGAGAGAACTCCGTACTCTCCAAAAGTGCCCAAAACTTGGCCGTTATAGCGGCTGCCAAAACCCTCGGCTGCATCTTCTATTACAGGAATATCATATCTCTGCGCTATCTCCAAAATCTGATCTATTTTGTATGGCATTCCATAAAGGGCCACAGGAATAATGGCTTTTGGCTTGCGGCCCGTTATTGCAATGCGCTCTTTTATTGCCTTTTCTAACAGTTGAGGGCAGATATTCCAGCTATCTGCCTCACTATCTACAAACACCGGAGTTGCCCCCAAGTAGGTTACAGGATGAGATGAGGCGCAAAAGGTAAAGCTCTGAACCATAACCTCATCGCCTGCCTCCACACCACAAGCTATAAGCCCCAAATGAACAGCTGCTGTACCAGAAGAGAGTGCAACCACCTCACGCTCCACTCCCTCAGCTCCACTCTCTACAAAGTTCTTAAGGTCTGCCTCAAAGCCATTTACATTTGGCCCCAATGGCACAACCCAATTTGTGTCAAACGCCTCTTGGATAAACTTTTGCTCGTTGCCGCTCATCTTGGCAAGGCAGAGGTAAATTCTATTTGCCATAATCTATCTGATAAGATCTAATAATTCTTTTATTTCTGTAATTGTATGTTGTGGCAGGTTTCCCTCCGGTACAGGAACTTGTTTATGAATATTCTTTCCGTTATCTTTCAACATAAAGGTTTTCCAATGCAGTAGATTTGGTATCACAAAGTCTTTCTTGGGATTGTCACCCACATAGCTGTATTTATATCCGGGATACAGTTCCATAAAGTAACGGAAATTCCGTTCATCTGTTTTCTCTGAACCAAAATCTTCCGAAATAACGATGTTTTTTTCTTCAAACCAACGGTCAAGTCCTAAGGCTTTTATCTTATTTTTTTGGCTAATGGTTCTACCATCGGTTATCAAGCCCAGGATAACATTCCACTGCTTTAATTCATTCAAAGTATCCTCAACTCCATCCGAAAGGTTGATGGTAGGTTCTTGGTTTCTGTAAAGATTCAAATAATCGCTTATTGGCTTATCTAACCTATATGTCTCATTCAGACAGGCGAAAGGATTTTCTCCCTTTAAGTACCACGAATAAAGCTGTTTATATATATCTCCGGCATCATAATGGAAGCAATTTTCCACAAATTTTGCAACCTTTCTATACCCAGACTTAAGGAAGTCTATCTCCTTATAAAGGGTATCGTCAAGGTCAAAACAAACCACATATTTAGACATACACCGCATCATCATAACGAAGCATTAATTGATGGTTTTTCCAACCATCAAAGTACTCTATCTTTTCATCAAGGAAATACTCTCTAATCAAGAGTTCCGGATAGTTGGCTCCGGCAGCGTATGTCTGGGGATAGCCACCGCCAAAGCGAGGGTTGATTTCAATGCCAACCACATCACCGGTTTCGCGGTTCAAGAATACCTGGATACAGATACAGCCCACGCAACCATCTATGGTCTCTAATCTATCATACAAATATTGAGTCAAAGGCTCTTTTTCCGTCAAGCCCTTGTTTATCTCTCCCGCCCTAATCTTAATACGCTCGCGAGGCACTATGCATTTCACCTTGTGGTCACGCCCATAGTACATATCCACAGTGTACTCCTTATAGATTTCCTTGTCAATATACTCCATAAAAAGCAGTTTCGGGTCATTCAGGATTTCCTTCGTCAAATCCTCTGCCTTTTTGATATAATGCAGGTTTGTACTCAAAGAGCCATCGTAAGGTTTGGCAAACAACGGGAATGTCGGATTATTCTTATCTATGAGTTTGGGAACTCTAATCCTATGACTCTCAAAGAACTCTCCTGTATTACGCTTATCTCTGCAGATCTTGATGAAATCCAAATTAGATACACTTACTGCTATTCCGTTTTCTTCAAATAGTTTTTTATTCTCTGCCAACACCACTAACTCTGTATCAATGGTAGGGACAACCATTCCTATACCATTGTCTTTGCAGAGCTGAAGTAACTGTGGAATATACTGAGAATCTGTAACCCGTAGCACTTCAAAGCATCCATCGCTGATGTATGCAGCCGGCGCCAGTCTGGGGTTCATATCAGTTGTATAAGTCTTAGCTCCAGGAAAGAAACGATTCAACGTCTCTTGGAAATCCTTTACTAAAACCACTCGCTGGCCCGCAGAGGTTATCAAAATGTTTGTATTCATACGGCTTTTTTCTTCAACCATATTATTATTTTGTCTTATTTCACAACAACCGAGCTTGCTCCATAATATGGATACATAACTACTAATTGTTTCCGTTAAAGTACTCCATTGTGGCCTGCCCCTGCTGAGAGATTCCCTCACGCCTGAAAACCTTTTTGGCAGTAAGGGCA
>CADBUS010000036.1 GCA_902797895.1 uncultured Bacteroidia bacterium
TATATTTGCGGTGTCATGTAAGTGATGTTAGAGAGCAAGTAAGCAGGTATTGAAACATTTAGGTGTTGAGATACCTGCTTCTCTTTTTGCTGATAATCTGTTTGTGGTTGCGGAGGGTTATACCTCTCCTGTAAAAAAGAGAAACGACTTAGTGCGGCTTGGATATTTGAAGCCGCACTAAGCCGTAAGCACTAAGCCATAAGCACTAAACCGTAAGCACTAAGCGTTATAAAATAAGGCGCTTTGTGCTAAGGGGTTATTTCTTAATAAACTCTACGCGGCGGTTCTGGGCGCGCCCCTCAGGGGTGGCGTTGGAGGCTACAGGATTGTGGGAGCCTTTGCCAACAGCACGCAGATTAAACTCATCGCAACCCATTGATACAAGGGCTTGTACTATAGCCTCAGCACGCTGCTGCGAGAGTGGATCGTTTACCTTGTCTGAACCCTGGTTATCTGTATGCCCCTGCACCTCAAAGCGAGCGGTTGGATTCTTCTTCATATAGTCTGCCACCTTTTGAATCTCCTCCAAAGACTCCGGTTTTAGTGTTGCCTTGCCGGTATCGAAGAGTATATTGTTGGTAACAAATTTACCTGTTTCTGCAATTGCTCTCTCTACGGATGTCATAGATTGCGCATCACGATTATAAAGCTCAACTCCTCCCTTTGCCAAGCGTATGTTGGTTATAAGATCTCTATGATCCTCCCAACTGTGGCCGCCTATGCTAAACCAGTGCGGAGCCCTCGCATTCGGTAAGTTACAAACACGAGTACCATTGATATAAATCTTAAGTGCACGCTCGTTGAATGAAAGAGCAAAGTGATTCCAAGAGTCTAAATTCTCGACTCCTGCCGTAGTAAAATCTCCTAAAACATCCTCATCGGATGTCCCCTTTTGGATAGCCCAGCGTATGCTCCCCTCAGTATCAATGCTTATGTCCCAGCACATATTATCATCGTTATGCATTCTGAGTATATAGCCGGCATTGTAATCCTCCTCTCCGTTGCACCAATAGTCAAACTCCAATGTAAATACCTGAGGCAGATAGTTATTAGGGTTCTGCTTTACCAATGGTTTTATTATTGCATTGTCGTTCATAAGGCGGATTGCCATCTGAGAGTTCATTTTGGCAACCTCTGCAGTACCCTGATCTACATCCCATTTAGATGGGAACTCACCCATCTGCTCCCCCTGCAAGGCATCTTCAAAAATCACCACGCTCCCGGGCACAAAATCGCTCTTGTTGTACTCTCCCTCGCCCGATTTGCGTTTGTTTGCCTCTTGCTTATTATCCTGCTGTGGCTCAGCCTCTTCTGCGCTCTCCTCACTTTTATCCTTATTCTTTTTGCTCTTCTTATCCACAGCCTCTTTAACCTTATCTACAGCCTTGTCTTTTAACTTACCGAGCAGGCCGCCCTGAGCATTGGCCTCTGCCCCTACAAATAGAAGCACTGCCAGAAGAATCAAATATTTACACGCTTTCATAATATTTAATTTTAATCTCTATTACGATAGTTTAACTAAGGGCAGGCGCTTTAGCCGCGCATAGCCTCTTCTACCTCTTTTACGGTTATTGGGAGGCGTTTGGAGCCGAGCAGGCGGTTGCCTGTTTTGGTTATCAATACATCGTCTTCAAGACGGATACCGCCAAAATCGTAGTATTCTTTTAGTTTTGAGAAGTTTATGAACTGGGCGCAGGTCTTCTCCTTCTTCCATTTCTCTATTAGTGCAGGTATGAAATAGATACCCGGCTCATCTGTTATAACATTACCGGGCACTAACTTACGCGCCATTCTCAAAGAGCGGTAGCCAAACTTCTTACTCCGTTTTGCGGCACTGCCGTAGCCCACATAATCCTCTCCGTAGTTCTCCATATCGTGCACATCAAGCCCCATATTGTGCCCCAATCCGTGAGGCATAAAGAGTGCGGGAGCACCTGCCTCAACTGCTTCATCTACATCGCCTTTCATTAGTCCGAGAGCCTTGAGCCTCTCTGCAAAAAGCCTATAAACAGCCACGTGCACATCAAAGTAAGCCACCCCCGGTTTTGCAAGTTCAAGAGCAAGATTATTGGCATCGCATACAATCTGATAAATCTCCTTCTGTTTTGTGGTAAACTTTCCGCTGCACGGCATTGTGCGGGTAAAATCTGAACAGTAATTATTGTTATTCTCTGCTCCTGCATCTACAGTAAGTAGCTTGCCTTTTGTAATAATGCCGCTATGATCGTGATTATGAAGGGTTTCTCCGTGCTGGGAGAGTATTGTTGCAAATGAAACTCCGGCTCCTTGGCTCATTGCAATGCCGTCCATCATTCCGGCAAGTTGCTGCTCCGGCACACCCACCTTGCAGTTCTGCATAACAAACAGATGCATTGCATAACCTATGTTGCAGGCTTTATCTATCTCCTCTATCTCATATTTATCTTTTATAATTCTCTGAGATACAACTGCTTTTATCAGCTTCTCCGATGAGTTCTTTTGCAGTGCGCCAATAGGAATACCCAGCAACTCGCTCAGCAAAATCTTGGTTTGATAGCGATAAGGGGCAATGTAGTGGATTTTGCGCCCTGCCTTAATGGCTGCTGCCAAGTACTTTGCAAGGTCTGAGAATTTCTTGCTCTTTTTAACGCCCACACTATCAGCCTTTTTGGCAACAGAGGTCTGCGGCCCCATCCAGATAATATCATCTATTGATACATCGTTGCCAAAAAGAATCTCCTCTCCCTTGTCTGCATCTATCACTCCTGCGAAATCGGGATCGTTGAGCCCGAAAAAGTAAAGGAATGTGCTGTCTTGACGGAACTTATAGCAGTTGCCGGGATAGTTTGACGGGGCCTCGCTGTTGCCCGGAATCAAAATAATGCCGCTCTCAATATCCTTTGCCAAAAGGGCGCGGCGCGTAGAATAAACTCTTTTTGGAAACATATTTATCTATTTTTTATCTGTTGTTCTGGCATACACCCTCTCACTATCTACCCATACCTTATCTACAAATCTTTGCATACCACAAATATAAGAAAAATAAAAAACCGATGGAATAGAATATAGAATAGTGTTATCAACCGCTACTCTTGCTGAGCTATGAACTGAGAGGCGAGAGCTAATTTCAGCTTTTTTAGTATATTTGTACTATTATGATTGGAGTTGCAAGCAAAACAATACTATTCCCTTACTGGTGCGCTTTAGCCTTACGTAACTATCTATATGACAAAGGGTTCAAAAAGGCAGAGAAGTTTGATATTCCTGTAATATCCGTTGGCAACATTACGGTTGGAGGCACAGGAAAAACTCCTCATACAGAAATGATTGTTCAGGCTCTTAGGGGGCAGTACAGAATTGCAGTAATCTCGCGCGGATACAAGCGCAAAAGTAAGGGATACCACGTAGTAAAAACCACAGACGATTTCACCGTTTGCGGCGATGAGCCTTTGCAGATAAAGCGCAAATTTCCTGAGATAGTAGTGGCCGTATGCAAAGACCGCAACGCAGCAATACGCAAAGTAATAGATGATTACGGCGTAAACTTTGTAATTCTTGACGATGGATTTCAGTATCGCAAAATTATTCCATCCACAAACATACTGCTTGTAAACTATAACAAAACCATTGTTGGAGATAATCTTCTCCCGATAGGCAGACTTAGAGATCTCCCCTCTCAAAAACGCAGAGCAGATATTGTAATAGTCTCAAAATCACCTGATTTTACAATCTTTGACGGCAACAAAGATGAGTTGTACGGCCTTGAAACGGTTAATGAGCAGGAGGAGATTTGGAGAAAAGCTCTAAAACTCAATCCAAACCAAAAGCTCTTTTTCTCCACCCCTATTTATATGCAGGCACAGCCGGTTTTTCCGGGTATATGCAATGTGCGCTACCTCTACTCAAAATTTGCGGTAGCCTTTACCGGCATTGCAGACGATACTGCCTTCAAGACTCAGTTGATTACAACTCACAAACTTGAAAAGATTCTAAAATTTGCAGACCACAAAAATTTCTCAAAGGCTGATATTAAGAGTATTGCAGCTATGGCTGCTCGCTCGCCGGAGGCTGCTGTAATTACAACGGAAAAAGACAGTATGCGCCTAAAGAGCAACAAGTATGTACCGGAGCCGCTCAAGCAGAAGATGTTTTGTCTGCCTATCGGGTGTACTATAATCCCAACCGTAAAGATGGAGGAGTTTATCTCCCTCATTACTCCGCAGCAATAAGTTCTCTCTAAAGAGAGAGAGATAAAAAAGCATATATACATCTTATTTTCAGCAAATTGCTCTAACAATATGAACAGCAACACAAATAGCATCAACAACACAAGCAATGCCACAAAGAGAAAAAACAACTACCTACTGCCGCTTGCCTGCATAGGCTTTATGTTTTTTGCAGTTGGTTTTGCTTTAGGGCTTAACAGTTATCTTATACCGCTGTTGCAGAGCTCTTTGAATGTATCTGCCGGCGCCTCTTATCTGATACTCTTTGTAACATTCTCGGCATTCTTGCTTTTTGGTTATCCTGCTGCCGGCATTATAAAGAGAATTGGCTACAAAAAGACTATGGCTCTCGCCTTTTTAATTTTTACCGCTGCCTTTCTGCTATTTGTTCTGCCTGCAAAAATTGCACAGGCCAATATGGTGGAGCAAACCACAAACGGAGCGGTAAAAAATGTTGTGGCAGAGGGAGTTAGAGTTAAGTGCCTGATACTCTTTTTGCTTGCCTCCTTTATCAGCGGCTTAGGCAACACCATTTTGCAGGCGGCCATAAATCCATACATTACAATACTCGGCCCGCTTGAAACGGGAGCTAAAAGAATAAGTATTATGGGGATATGCAACAAATTGGCATACCCTGCCGCAACTCTCTTTTTGGCTTGGCTTATAGGCAAATCTATATCGGCAGCAAGCGTCACAGATATTATAAAGCCATTCTATACCATAGCCGTAATATTCTTTATATTAGGGATTTTAGTACTCTTTGCCCCTCTACAGGAGATTAAGGCAAAGGGAGAGGAAGAGGGAAAAGAAGAGGAGTGCCCATACGCTGCAAGCAAGAGTTCTATCTGGCAATTTCCTCATCTTATCTATGGATGCCTCGCTCTCTTTTTATATGTAGGAGCAGAAACGCTTGCGCTACAAACGCCTGTAGATTTGGCAAATACACTAAAGCTAAATCACCCCGAACTATACTCGTGGCTCCCATCTATAGGAATGACAATAGGTTACATAATTGGCATAGCGCTCATCCCAAAATATCTCTCACAAGAGGGAGCTCTTAAGCTCTGCTCTTGGATTGCCGTAATCGGCTCTTTGGGAGCGCTCTTTGTGCCGGCGCAAATGTCTGTATGGTTGCTTTTTACTATGGCATTTGCCTGCTCGTTGATGTGGCCGGCAATATGGCCGTTGGCTATGGCAGAACTCGGCAAGTTCACAAAAAAAGGAGCGGCACTACTCGTTGTAACCATATTCGGCGGGGCTGTTATACCATTCCTGTTTGGGCTGTTGAAAGATTATCTGCACACCAAAACAGGACTGAATGAGGCCGCTGCTATCCAGTACTCTTATCTTATTGCACTGCCTTGTTTTTTGGTTATTCTGTGGTACGGCTACAGAGGCCACAAAATCAGAAGATAAGCTCTCCACGGAGAGAGAGAAAGGCTCACTCGTAAGCCACAAGTAAATGTAACAAAAATGCAACAACAGAGCTGATTTTTGCATCTAATACTATGTATTTCATTCCCTAAAATGACAAGAAATGCAATATTTTTTTAATTTTGTGGGTGAATGTACTTATTAGGAACAATTACATATCTCTCCCAAAACTTTTTTGAATGGGAGAGTTGATGTTTGAAATAATTAATAACTAAAAATTAACTTATGTGCATTAAAAGAAATCTTTGCAAGTTATTCTTTCTTGCATTTGTAGCAACCTCGCTACTCTTTACAAGTGAGGTTGTTATGGCACAGAACCTGCAGGTATCCGGTACTGTTACCGATAAAGCAGGCGAACCTGTTGTTGGTGCATACGTTCAAGTTCAAGGAACAAGAACAGGCACATCAACCAACATTGATGGTAAATACTCCCTCAACGCACCTTCCAACGGCACATTGGTGGTTACACTAATGGGTTACGAGACCGTGTATGAGAAGATAAACGGCAGAGCCGTTATCAATATCGTGCTGAGCGAGAGCGCAGAGACTCTTAAAGATGTTGTAATTGTAGGTTACGGCACACAGAGAAAGGCAAATCTTACAGGTGCTGTTGCATCTGTAGATGTAGCCAAAACTCTTGAGGCCAAAGCTACTTCAGATTTGGGAAAATCTCTCCAAGGTGCTGTACCAGGCCTTACTATCCTCAACACGAGAGGTAAGATTGGAGATGATCCAAGCATTGTAATCCGTGGTATCGGTACCCTCTCAAACAGTGGTACCTCTACTCCGCTCTACATTGTTGACGGCGTTCCAATTGACAATATCTCCTTCCTTAACTCACAGGATATTGAGAGCATTTCTGTTTTGAAGGATGCTGCCTCTGCCTCCATCTATGGAACAAGAGCTGCATTCGGTGTTGTTCTCATCACCACAAAAACTGCCAAGACTCAAGAGAAGGCCGTAGTTAGCTACACCAACAACTTTGGTTGGAGCAGAGCTACCGTACTCCCTGATTATCCGACTGTTATGGAGCAGGTTAACGGACTTTTGGATGCCAACAACCGCGCCGGTTTGGAGAACGAGTTATTTGGTATGTATATGGACAGCCCTGAATTCCTTGCAGGCGTTACCAACTGGCAGAACAAGCACGGCAAAAAGGCTCTTTATCGCGATATGGTAGAGGGCGATGATTACATCAGCGGAGTTGGTTACTTTGCAGACTGGGATGTGCAGCGCATTCTCTTTAACAGAGCTGCTCCTTCTCAGAACCATACAGTATCCGTACAGGGTGTTTCCGGTAATACAAATTACTATGTATCATTTGGATATGACCGCCAGCAGGGCCTTATGAAGTTCAATCCTGATGTATTGAACAAATACTCTGCTACCGTAAATGTATCCTCAAAGGTTAGCCGTTTCTTGGAGATTGGTGCAAGGGTTGGATATGTAAACAAAGATTACCAAGATCCTACAGATGCTATGCGTAGTGGAGACTACCAGTACCTTTGGAGATGGGGTAGTTTCTTTGGCCCTTGGGGTACAATCAATGGCGTAGATACTCGTAACACTATTGCATATCGTATGCAGGCAGGCGACAGCTACACTAAGAGAGACGCTCTCCGTTTGGGCGGCTTTGCCAAGTTTAACATCATTGAGGGGCTTACCCTTAATGCAGATTTCACCTACCTGTTCAACACTATGAGGTACAAACAGGCAAATATTCCTGTTCGCCTTTACAACACTTGGAGCGTAACTCCTGAGGAGACCACACTCAATACCTCTACCAATGTTATTCAGGAGCAGGAGCAGAGAAGAGGCTGGAACACAAACATTTATGGAAACTACAGAGTTTCGTTTGCAGATGTTCACAACCTCAACTTTATGCTCGGTTTTAATGCAGATGCTTCTGAGTATGAGTGGTGGAGACAGAAAAATAATACCTTGTTAGATGACAATCTGCAGGAACTCATTCTTACTAAAGACCTTGCAGAGAGCAAAAGCGCGCACAGCAAGGTTGCTTCTGCCGGCTTCTTTGGCCGTATCAATTATGACTATAAGGGCAAATATCTGTTGGAACTTAATGGCCGTTACGATGGTTCTTCCAAGTTCCCTGCAAATGATCGTTGGGCATTCTTCCCATCTGCTTCTGCAGGTTGGAGAATTAGCGAGGAACCGTTCTTTGAGAGCCTTAAACCAACCATCAGCTCTGCTAAGCTGAGAGCTTCATACGGTGTTGTAGGTAACCAGGAGGTAGGTGCCGATATGTATCTGCAGACAATTGAACGTTACACCAGCAATGTAAACTGGCTTGGCAACGGTAACCTCAAGTACGATAACTTTGGAATGCCTAAATTAGTATCTGCAACTCTCACTTGGGAGAGCTTGGCTACCACCAACATAGGTTTGGATTTGGGCTTTATGGGCGGAGACCTTAATGTATCGTTCGACTGGTTCCAGAGAGACACTAAAGAGATGCTTGCTCCAGGCCAGACAATGCCTCAGGTGTTGGGTGCCTCAGCAGCTAACGAAAATGCAGGTTCTCTCCGTTCACGCGGTTGGGAGTTCAATATTGAGTGGAGACACAACTTCAACGGAGTTAATGTATATGCTATCGGTAACATAGGAGACTACAAGACTACCGTTACCAAGTGGAACAACAACTCTACACTCCTTAACTCCAACTACTCAGGCAAGCGCTATGGAGATATTTGGGGATTTAAGACAGACAGATATTTCACCTCAGCAGACTTTAACGGTGTTGATGGCTCAGGTAAGCCAATCTACGCATCGGGCGTTGCCTCACAAAGAGGCCTTGAGCAGGGTGCATTCGTATTCGGCCCTGGTGATATCAAGTTTGTTGATGTTAACGGAGATGGTGTTATTGATGGCGGCGATGGTACTGCAGAAAACCACGGAGACCTCGTAGTTATAGGTAACACTCAGCCACGCTATCAGTACAGCTTGCGCATTGGCGGCGAGTGGAACGGATTTGATTTGGATCTCTTCTTCCAGGGCGTTGGAAAACGCAATATGTGGACCCAGTCTGCATTTGTAATGCCACTTATGAGAGGTGCAGATGCTATCTACAAGAATCAGACAAGTTATGTTACAGATGCCGATTATAAGGCCGGTAACATAGACCAGAATGCCACATATCCTCGTATGTTCCCTGGTAATGCAGGGCAGGGTACTATATCTGTAATAAGTGGTGGTAACCATAACTTCTACCCACAGAGCAAGTATCTTGTAAATATGGCTTACCTCCGTCTTAAGAACATAACCTTGGGCTATACTCTTCCAAAAAATATAACCCAGAAGGTTAGAATAGACAAGATTAGGGTTTATGCAAGCATTACAAATGCCTTTGATATTATCAACCACACTAAGAAATTTGGTTTGGACCCTGAGGTTAATACCGGTAATGGTTCTTTAGGTAATGGTGTATGGGGCCGTACAGATCCATTTATGCGTACCTACTCTTGCGGTTTACAGTTCACATTTTAATTAGGAGATTACTGATATGAAAAGTATTAAATATATTGTTTTAGCACTCTCTTTTGTTGCAGTTTTGAGCTGTAACAAGTTCTTGGATAAGAAGCCGTTAGATAAGTTTACAGACGATAACTTCTGGACAAGCGAGAATAATGTGCAAACCTTTGCCAACACATTCTATGGGCAGTTTAGCGGCTATGGCAATGGTGGCGGTAGCGGTGTTTTCTACTTCCCTACTCTCAACGATAATCAGGCCAGCAATGGTTTCACCCAGTGGAGCTACACAAATGTGCCTGCATCTATAAGCCTTTGGAGCAGTGGCTACACTGAGCTACGCCGTGCAAACCTTATGATTGATAGAATCCCCGGCATAGCGAGTATGAGCGATGCTGCAAAGAACAACTGGATTGGCGTAGCACGCCTTTACAGAGCTTTGATGCACTATCAGCTTGTACGTGCCTTTGGAGATATTATCTATGTAGATAAGGTGTTGGATGTTACAGATGAGGATAAGGAGCTTTATCTGTATGGCGACAGACAAGACAGAGACCTTGTTATGGATAAGGTTTTGGAGGACTTGAATTTTGCAGTTGCAAACATTACAATGAATCCGACATCAAGAGTACTCTTCAATGCCAATGTTGCAAATGCAATCAAATCTGAGATTTGTCTTTACGAGGGAACCTTCTGCAAGTATCGTTCTGCAGCAGATGGTCAAAAGCCGGCTGACGCAAGCCGTGCAAACAAGTTCCTCACAGAGGCAAAGAATGCCAGTCAGGCTATTATGAGCAACTCTATGTACTCGCTCAATAGCTCATATATTGGCAACTACAACTCAGATGACCTTAAAGACAACAAGGAGATGATTCTCTATAAGCACTATGTAACAGGTGCGCTTGTTCACTCTACTATAGACTACACCTGCTCCTCCACAATGCAGAGCGGTATGAGCAAAGATGCTTTTGACAGCTACCTCTTTACAGATGGTAACCCACTTGCTACCACAACTTTGGACAAGAGCGACCATCCTAAGTACGATGCTACTACCAAGAATCTACTTATGAATGATCTGCTGAAGGTTAGAGATGCTCGTCTTTCTGCAGCTATTGATTCTGTACTTATGTATAGAGGTAATGGTTATGTAAGGTTTGATGTTGGTATGGAGACCACCTCCTCTACAGGTTATGGAGTTTATAAGTTTGACAACAGCAAATTCCCTGTAATCTATCGTAACCAAACAAGCTCTAACTACTCAGATGCCCCTATTTACTGGCTATCAAACATATTGCTTAACTATGCAGAGGCTTGTGCAGAGCTTGGCTCTATCACTCAGGCAGATTTGGACAAATCTATCAACCTGTTGCGTAAGAGAGCAAAACTTCCTAACCTTACAACCTCTCCAGCTGCCGACCCTGCAAACAATATGGGTGTAAGCAACATTATTTGGGAGGTGAGAAGAGAGAGAAGGGTTGAGCTTATGTACGATAATAACGACCGTTACTGGAGCCTTATCCGTTGGCATCAGTTGGATAAACTTGATACCAAGAACCATCCTAACCAAGTATTGGGAGCATACGTTATGGATGACCCTATTATGTCAGATCCGGCAGCTAATAAGCCAACTGTAAATAGTGCCGGCTATATTGATGCAAGCCAAGGGCTTAACAGACTCTATGAGGCTAAGCACTATCTCTATCCTATACCTTCAGGTCAGATAGACCTTTACAAGGCTGCAGGTAAGACTCTTACCCAGAACTACGGCTGGTAGCAGATTACATTTTTCATAATACGTTTTTTAAAGATTGGTGTGGAGAGGCCGGAATAACATTCCGGCCTCTCTTTTTTATGGTAATAGAAAAAAATAGTATGCTCGGCATAATGCCGAGCATACTTAAAATCGTTTGAGCTTGTGAGAGAGCTCTTTATCAGAAGAGATATTCTCTAATCTGATAATGAGAATCTGTAGAAGGCTACAACCTTAGCCTCTGCATCCATTCTCTTAATATACTGAGCTACAGTCTCTTTACCATCTCCAAGGGCAAGAATCTGCTCGTTCAGAGTCTTCTCCTTAAAGAATTTCTGGAGCTTGCCCTCTACTATGCGCTCTGCAATAGCAGCAGGCTTACCCTCTTGAGCAACCTCCTCGCGGTATATCTTTAGCTCGCTCTCTATTACCTCCTTAGGGCAATCCTCCTTGGAGATAGATACAGGAACCATTGCGGTAATCTGCATAGCAATCTCCTTAACAACCTCATCTGCAACCTGCTTGTTAAAGCCAACTATGGTAGCAACCTTCTGGTTGTTGTGGATATAGTAGCCTGTGTAAGGAGCCTCTATCTTGTGGTAAGCAGCTATCACGTGTTTCTCACCGCTCTTACCTGTCTGATCCATAATGGCATCCTCTATTGTAAGCTCACCAACTTTGCACTTTTTAAGAGCATCCACATCTGCAGGGAGAGCTGCTATAGTAGCATCTGCTATACCATTTGCAAGTGCCTGGAAACCCTCGGTCTTTGCAACAAAATCGGTCTCGCAGCCAAGGCATACAAGAATAGCCTTGCTCTTGTCTGAATTGGTTCTTGCCAATACAGCGCCCTCAGTAGTCTCTCTATCTGAACGCTTTGCAGCAATAACCTTACCTTTCTCCCTAAGAATCTCCTTTGCTCTGTCAAAATCTCCCTCAGCCTCAATAAGAGCATTCTTACAATCCATCATACCAGCCTGCGTCATCTGGCGCAGCTTCATTACATCTGATGCTTTAATTTCCATAATAAACTCCTTTAATTATTCAGCCTTCTCTTTTGGCTCCTGAGCCTTCTTAGCAGGCTTTACATTATCTGTATTCACTTTTCTGCGAGGGCGTATCTTCTTGCCTTCTGGAACTACATCAGAAGCCTTCTTCTCGTTCTCCATCTTTGCAAGCTCCTTATCCTTAGCCCTCTTCTCATCCTCTGCAGCCTGTTTCTCCTTCTCTAACTTCCTCTCCTCCAAGCCCTCTGCAATGGCGCCGCAAAGAGCGCTCACTACAACTGCAACAGACTTTGAAGCATCGTCATTAGCCGGAATTACATAATCTATCGGAGTAGGATCGCAGCAAGTATCAACCATCGCGATTACAGGTATATTGAGCCTCTTAGCCTCCTTAACGGCATTGGCCTCTTTCTGTATATCTACAACAAACAGTGCGGATGGCAGACGATTAAGGTCTGCGATAGAACCGAGGTTCTTCTCCAATTTTGCTCTCTGACGGTCTATCTGCAACTTCTCGCGCTTTGCAAGAGTCTCATAAGTACCGTCTTGTTTCATCTTATCTATGGTGTTCATCTTCTTAACAGCCTTCCTGATTGTAGGGAAGTTGGTAAGCATTCCACCAGGCCAACGCTCTGTAACGTATGGCATATTTACGGATTTAGCCTTCTCCGCAATAATATCTTTTGCCTGCTTCTTTGTGGCAACAAAGAGAACTCGCCTGCCTGCGCGGGCAAGATTCTTAAGCATAGCGGCCGCATCGTCTATCATAAGCACGGTTTTGTGCAAATCTATGATGTGGATTCCACCCTTCTCCATAAAGATATATGGAGCCATCTTAGGATTCCATTTTCTCTTAAGATGGCCAAAGTGAGAACCGGCCTCTAATAATTCTTGGAAATTTGTTCTTGGCATTTTTTCTCTTTTTAATGCGTTTTTAATTGTGAGGCTCTCTGCCTCTTTTTGCTCCCGACAGTTTATTTCGGCCTGCCGGCAACCTCTTTTCATCAATCTATGGGCAGTGCTTTATGCAATCCCGTAGATTTTCCGCAGAAGAGCAAAGTGTTGTAGTCTTTATTGTTTTAACAAGTTGAATCATACACTTTTAGCCCCTTCTGTGCTGATTGTTAAGCGTAAGGCATTAACGTTTGCTGAACTGGAAGCGTCTGCGTGCACCAGGCTGGCCAGGCTTCTTACGCTCCACCTCTCTTGCATCTCTTGAGAGGAAACCCTCCTTCTTGAGAGTTGAGCGGTATGCCTCTGCATCTATCTTGCAGAGAGCGCGGGCTATTGCAAGGCGCAAAGCCTCTGCCTGTCCTTTGATACCACCACCGTCAAGGTTCACCTGAATATCAAAACTACCTTGAGTGTTGGTAACTGTAAGCGGCTGCAAAACAATATACTTGAGGGAATCATCAGGGAAATATACCCCAAGCTCCTTTCCGTTGATTGTAATGTTGCCTTTACCTGCATTCACATAAACGCGAGCCACAGCTGTCTTACGTCTTCCAAGGGCGTTAATTTTCTCCATTGCTCTAAATTTCGTTTAAAGTGATTGTTTTTGGTTTCTGAGCCTCGTGCGGATGGTTCTCGCCTGCATATACGTGCAAATTGCGGAACATTTGAGCGCCGAGTTTTGTTTTAGGAAGCATACCTCTTACAGCCTCCTCGATAACTGCTACCGGCTTACGTTTGAGCAACTCTGCAGGAGTTGTAAAACGCTGGCCGCCAGGATAACCGGTGTGCCTTACGTACACCTTGTCTGTCAACTTCTTGCCTGTGAGGCGCACCTTCTCTGCGTTAATGACAATAACATTGTCTCCGCAATCTGTGTGAGGTGTGAAGTTGGCCTTGTTCTTGCCACGCAGCAAAAGTGCCAAGCGAGAGGCAAGACGTCCTAAAACCAGGTCTGTTGCATCAATAACAACCCACTCCTTTGTAGCAGAGGCTGCATTCACAAAGACCGATTTGTAACTTCTGTAATCCACTGTTTGTTGTATTAAAATTAATAAAAGGGCTGCAAAGGTAAGAAAAATTTTCCAAACAAAAATAATAACTACATTTGCCCTATGTGCGGTTTTAAGATAGGCAATATAGAGTTCCCGGAGAAAGCGCTCTTTCTGGCGCCTATGGAGGATGTTACAGACCCCTCTTTCAGATATATATGCAAGGAGTTCGGGGCAGATATGATGTACACAGAGTTTGTATCATCAGATGGGCTTGTCCACAATGCCGAAAAGTCTTTCAAAAAGATGGAGGTATTTGATTATGAACGCCCTATCGGCATACAGATATATGGCCATATTCCAAAGGCTATGGCAGATGCCGCTCGATTTGCCGAGCAGCGTAACCCCGATTTAATAGATATAAACTTTGGCTGTCCTGTAAATAAAATTGCCAAAAGGGGGGCCGGAAGCGGAATGATGCGCTTCCCCGATTTGATGGTACAGATTACCAAAATGGTGGTAGAGGCGGTTTCTCTGCCTGTTACAGTAAAAACGCGGCTGGGTTGGGACGAGAACTCGCAAATAATACCGGAGCTGGCGGAAAGGCTGCAAGATGTGGGAATAAAGGCTCTCACCATACACGGGCGCACGCGTTGCCAGATGTACAAGGGTGAGGCAGACTGGAGCCTTATAGGGCAGATTAAGGCCAATCCAAGGATAAAGATTCCCATTATCGGCAATGGCGACATTACGGATGCCCACGGCGCGGCGGCGGCCTTTGACCGTTACGGAGTAGATGCTATAATGATTGGCAGGGCCACATACGGCCATCCTTGGATTTTCAGGGAGATTAAGCACTACTTGGCCACAGGAGAGGAGCTCCCCCCTATGAGCGTTGCAGAGAAGGTGGAGCTTGCTCGGCGTCACTTTCTAAAATCAATAGAGGTTAAGGGGGAGCGCCGCGGAGTGCTTGAGATGCGCCGCCACCTCAACTGCTACTTCAAGGCTTTAGACGATTTTAAGTCCACTCGCATCAAATTGGTTACTGAAAACGAGCCGCAGAAGGTTTTGGAACTGTTGGAGTATATCAAACAGAAGTGGGGTTAGACTCCTCAGACTTTTCTGAATCCTCCATCTGCACCCCAACGCTGTAACGGTGAACAAGCTCCACTAACTCTTTAGCAAACTCCTCATTCAAACCCATTTGAGCGGCTATTTCAATTCTGTTGTTCAAGAGTTGACTATACCTCTCGTTCTGCAAAACAGGCATAGCGTTTTGGCGTTTTATCTCCCCTATCTGCCTTGAGATTCCCATTCTTTTGGCAAGCAGCTCCAAAATCTCTCCATCCAGCACATCTATCTGTTCGCGCAGGCTCGCAAGAATCTCTGCACCCGCCCTATTTGAACGCACATCAAGGTGGCTTAGTATCTCCTCAAGCTGCGCAGGAGTTACCTGCTGCGCAGAATCTGAAAGAGCCTTATCGGGCTCTATATGGCTCTCCACCATAAGGCCATCAAACATCAGCTCCATTGCCTGACGGCATATCGGGGCAATAAGCTCTCTGCTACCGCCAATGTGGCTCGGATCGCAAAGCATTCTCATACTCGGGTATCTCCTTCTCATCTCAATGGCTATATGCCATAGAGGAGAATTTCTATATCTTTGAATCTTAGAGTATTGCGGCGGAGTATAAGAGGAGAATCCACGGTGTACCAGAATAATATTGCTCGCCCCTGCATTTTTGAGCCGCTCCACCGCACCGCACCAAAGCTCCACATCAGGATTCACAGGATTCTTTACCAGCAATGGCATCTGTCTCAGATTGGGGTTTGCTGCGAACAGCTCCTGAAGAGCATCTGCAAGTGCCTGAACATTAAACGGATTGGCTACTGTGCGTGCCCCTATCCATACTCCATCTATTCCACTTTTCACAGCCGCCCTAAGATGCTCTGCAGTTGCCACCTCGCAAAAAACACTCATTCCAGTAATGCTCTTAACTTGTTGAAGCCACTCCAGAGCAATCTCTCCAACGCCCTCAAAACCACCAGGTTTGGTGCGAGGCTTCCACACTCCGGCTCTAAAAGCCTTAACCCCTATTGCAGAGAGCGCCTTGGCTGTTGCAATCAACTGTTCACAGCTCTCCGCACTGCACGGCCCTGCAATTACCTCTATATCTAATCCCTTTAATTTCATAGCGTAAAATTATCAAGCGCACCACCAAGCAAATCATCAAGCGAGTGGGCATCTTCCACTCTGTAGCCGCCTGAACGAGTACGGCAGAGGGCAGACATATAGGCACCGCTGCCAAGCAACTCTCCAAAATCGCGTGCCAAAGAGCGTATATATGTACCCTTGCTGCACTCA
>CADBUS010000037.1 GCA_902797895.1 uncultured Bacteroidia bacterium
AATACCTGCTGCCCCTCCTGATGAATATAGTGCAACCTCTTTTCTACCGTCTCTTTAGAGGCCGGATAAACCGAGCCGCCGGCTGTCTGGTAGAGGTATTTTCTGCCCACTCCATCTACGTGCAGGATTGAGTCTATAAAGCCGCAATCCTCTTCTGTTGGCTCAATAAGCATAGCTACAGCTCCGTCTCCAAAGAGCGGACAGGTTGTGCGGTCTTTGTAATCTACTATACCGCTCATCCTCTCTCCGCACACCAAGATAATCTTCTTGTAGGCACCGCTCTCTATAAAGCGTCTTACGGTTTCAAAAGTAAAGAGAAAGCCGCTACAACCTGCATTGGTGTCATAGCCCCACGCGTTTTTAATCCCGGTCTTGTCTGCTATTATATTGGCAGTTGCCGGAAACTGCATGTCCGGAGTTACTGTATGGCAGAGAAGCATTTGTATCTCAGAGGGATCTGTCTTTGTGGCTTCAAGCAATCTCTCCACCGCAATTGCACCCATGAATGAGGTCCCAAGTCCATCTTCTTTGAGTATTCTTCTCTCCCTAACCCCCACACGAGACATAATCCACTCATCGGAGGTATCCACCATTGTAGAAAGTTCCTGATTAGTAAGTATATAATCAGGGATATAAGCCTCTATACCGGTTATTGCCGCCCTTAACTGCTTCTGCATAGCAAGCCGTTGAAATAGACTAAAGCGTAAGTAACTTTAACTTATTACTTTGCGCTCTCCTTAGAGATAACCAAACGGCCACGGTAGTAACCGCACTCAGGGCAAACGTGGTGATACATTACTGTAGAACCGCAGTTTGAGCAGGTTGCCAATGTAGGAAGCTCTGCCTTATCGTGTGTTCTTCTCTTATCCCTTCTCTGTTTGGAGATTTTATGTTTAGGATGTGCCATTTTAAACTATTTTTTATGTTTATAATCCTTTTAATTATCGCGATGGTTTTCTCCACCCAACAAATCTTTCAAGGCGCTGAAAGGAGAGTAGGTATCGCTATCCTCTTGCCCCTTACCATCTTCCGCCCTCAATTTTTTAAGCCTCTCTTCCATCTGCGGATTGCAGTCCCCTTGCCTATGCACCCTCTTCAGAGGAATGTTCACACAGATTGTATCATATATGAACTGCTTTATATCTACCTCTGCCTCAGATGGATCTACTACTATAAACTCATCCGATACTTCCGGCTCCTCTCCAAGTTTTGCAGGGCGAATCGCCAAGTTGCTTTCAAAAGCTATCGGCAACTCCAACTCCTCCAAACATCTGTCGCACTCCACCACCACAGTTCCGCTACCGGCGCAAACAAGATTCATCCAACCGCTCCCCTTCTCCAACACAGCCTTAACAACAATGTCTGCATCAAGCACCTGTGTATTACCAAACTCCCTGAACAACTCCCCTTTCACCTCAAACTCATACTCACTCTTGCCTGCAGCAACACCACCTATGTGAATTGCATAATCCATAATGGGGCGCAAATATACTAAGTTTTTTATAAAGTGCAAAGTTCCTTTCTCTATCCCACAGCCACGCACAAATCAACTCTCCACTCCATTTCCTATCCGCTACTCTGCATCTTAAAGCGCTTGCGCTCGTTTATATCCAAGTATATCTTCCTGATTCTCAAATGAGAAGGCGTTACCTCCACAAGTTCATCATCTTGTATGTACTCCAACATCTCCTCCAAAGTGAACTGCATTGGTGGCGGAAGCAGAATCTTTTCATCTGAGCCGGCCGCCCTCACATTGGAGAGCTTTTTCTTTATACATACATTCACATTAAGGTCCATAGCTCTTGTATATTCTCCCACAACCTGCCCTGCATAAACCTCATCGCCCGGGTTTATTATCCACTTGCCCCTATCCAGCAACTTCCACATAGAGTAGGCTATGGCCGTTCCGGTTTCAAGCGCCACAAGCGAGCCATTGGTCCTCTTCTCAATCTCTCCCTTGTATGGCTCGTATCCCTTAAAGCGGTGAGCCATAATAGCTTCTCCGCTTGTAGCGGTTATAAGGTTGCTCCTTAGTCCTATTATTCCTCGCGATGGTATATCAAAATCCAGATGCACCCTGTCTCCCTTGTGATCCATATGCAGCATCACCCCTTTTCTTCTGGTAGCCATCTCGATAGCTTTACCTACAAACTCCTCCGGCACATCAATTATCAGATGCTCAATAGGCTCGCACCTCTGCCCATTTATATTTTTATCAATAACTTTAGGCTGCCCTATCTGGAGTTCAAACCCCTCTCTGCGCATTGTTTCAATAAGTATTGAAAGATGAAGCACACCTCTTCCGTAAACAATAAAGGAGTCTGAGGTCTTGCCGGGCTTAACCCTCAAAGCAAGATTTTTCTCCAGCTCTTTATCTAACCTCTCTTTCAGGTGGCGGCTTGTAACAAACTTGCCATCCTTGCCAAAAAATGGCGAATCGTTTATGCAGAAGAGCATACTCATAGTTGGCTCATCTATGGTGATTGGCGGCAGAGGCTCAGGATTCTGGGCATCTGCAATGGTGTCTCCAATCTCAAAGCCTTCAATACCTACCACTGCGCATATATCTCCGCTTGCCACGCTCTCCGCCTTAGTCTTCTCTAAACCTGTAAAGAGCATCAAATCCTTGATGCGCTGCTTAACTTGCGCTCCCTCTCTATGGCATAGGGTTATCTCCTGCCCTGCTTTAAGCACTCCTCTTTTTATTCTGCCAACAGCAATCCTTCCCACGTATGGGGAGTATTCCAAAGAGGAGACAAGCATCTGGGGAGTTCCCTCCAAATCCTGCACAGGGCCGGGTATCTCACTTATTATAAGATCCATAAGCGTAGTAAGGTCTTCTGTTGGCTTTCTCCAATCCAAAGACATCCACCCCTGCTTGGCGCAACCATATACCGTTTTGAAGTTCAGCTGCTCATCTGTAGCATTGAGGTTGAACATAAGCTCAAATACCTGGTCATTAACCTCCTCCGGCCTGCAGTTCTGCTTATCCACCTTGTTTATTACCACAAGCGGTTTCTTACCCATTTCAAGCGCTTTCTGCAGCACAAATCTGGTTTGCGGCATACACCCCTCAAAGGCATCCACCAAGAGCAGAACTCCATCTGCCATATTGAGCACCCTCTCCACCTCGCCACCAAAGTCGGCGTGGCCGGGGGTATCTATAATATTGATTTTATGCCCCTTGTATGGCACACTCACATTCTTTGCAAGTATTGTAATGCCTCTTTCCCTCTCCAAATCGTTATTATCCAACATAAGCTGGCCGTTACTCTCTTTCTCCCTCATAATTTTGCTCTGGAGAATCATCTTATCCACAAGGGTTGTCTTGCCGTGGTCCACGTGGGCAATAATGGCTATATTTCTAATATTCTGCATAATCTTGTCGTAAAGAGAGGCCTGCCTCAATTATTAACGGCCGCAAAATTATAAAAAATAATAAACCCCGGAACCTGGGCCGGTCCGGGGGCAGTGTTGAAATGCAGTTCTTCTTTTTTGACTCGTCAGATATTATTTCAACAAAGCTACTATATCGTTCTCCATCTCAGTAATACTGTGAGTTGGTTCATATCTCTTAATCACATTGCCTTCCTTGTCTATAAGGAACTTTGTAAAGTTCCACTTTATAGATGGCTCTTTGGCGTAGTCTGCATTCTGCTTGGAGAGCATATCGTGCAGAATCTTGCCAATTTTGTGGTTCATATCAAAGCCGGCAAAGCCTGCCTTACTTTTAAGATAGGTGTAAAGCCCGGACTCATTAGGGCCGTTTACCTCAATCTTGTTAAACTGCGGGAATTTGGTGTTGTAGTTGAGCTGGCAGAACTCCTGTATCTCCTCCATTGTACCGGGGGCCTGCTGCCCGAACTGATTGCAAGGGAAATCCAATATCTCAAAGCCCTGGCCTGAAAGTTTCTCATACAGAGCCTCAAGCTCCGTATATTGAGGGGTAAAGCCACACCTTGTTGCTGTATTTACAATAAGACAAACCTTCCCTTTGTATGCTCCCAAAGAGAAATCGTTGCCTTTGGCATCTTTTACTGTAAAATCATATACATTCTGCGCCATAACGCTCACTGATAGAATTGTAAATAATGCAAGAAGTAATTTCTTCATCCCTTTTATTTGGTATATACCGCCGTCAAAGGTAGTGAAAAAGTTGGTTTTTCCAAAAACTGGAGCTACTTTTGCCTATATTTTGAACATTTTGACATTATGGAGAGAATCATAATTTTAGACTTTGGCTCGCAGGTAACACAGGTTATAGGCAGGAGAGTTAGGGAGTTGAATGTTTACTGCGAGATCTATCCTTTCAACAAATTTCCATTCACAGAAGACGGCAAGATTCCCTCCGATATAAAAGGACTTATACTATCGGGAAGCCCATTTTCCGTAAGAGACAACAATGCTCCCAAAGTAGATTTGAGCCTCTTTATAGGCAAGTTCCCTATTTTGGGAATCTGCTACGGGGCGCAATACATAGCTCATACAATGGGCGGATGTGTGGAGGCTTCACAGACAAGAGAGTACGGCAGAGCGGAATTAACCATAACTGAGGGAAAAGAGATTATATTTGACTCTGTACCCCAATGCTCACAGGTTTGGATGAGCCACGGCGATACTATTACCGCTCTCCCAAAAGGAGCTAAGCTAATTGCCTCTACTCCAACAGTTCAGAATGCAGCGTACAAGATTGAGGGCAATGGCATTTATGCTCTGCAGTTCCACCCGGAGGTATTCCACTCTACATACGGAGGAGTTATGCTCCGCAACTTTATAATAGAGGTTTGCGGCTGCAAGGGAGATTGGACTACGGAGTCCTTTATAGAGACCACAGTATCCGATTTGAAGCAGAAATTGGGAGAGGAGCACGTTATATTGGGGCTGAGCGGCGGAGTGGATTCTACCGTAGCAGCGGTGCTTTTGAACAAAGCCATAGGAAAGAGATTGCACTGTATATTTGTAGATAACGGACTGCTGCGTAAAAATGAGTTTGAGGATGTGCTGGAACAGTACAAAGGTATGGGGCTTAATGTAGTTGGGGTTAAGGCTGCGGATAGGTTTTTGGAGGCTCTTGCAGGTATTTCAGATCCGGAGGGAAAGAGAAAAGCTATCGGGAGGACCTTTATAGAGGTATTTGATACTGAGGCTCAAAAGATTACAAATGCCAAATGGCTTGCACAAGGTACTATTTATCCAGATGTGATTGAATCAAGCAGCGTAAAGGGGCCATCTGCCACAATAAAATCTCACCATAATGTAGGAGGTCTGCCGGAGAAGATGAATCTGAAAATAGTGGAGCCATTGAGGGCGCTCTTCAAAGATGAGGTGCGCAGAACAGGCCGCGCACTCGGCATAAAGAGGGAGCTTATAAGCCGCCATCCTTTTCCGGGGCCTGGCTTGGGAATCAGAGTTTTGGGAGAGGTTACGGCAGAAAAGCTGCGCATACTTAAAGAGGCAGACCATATATTTATAAGCCAGTTGCGTAAATACCGCACCAACCTGCCGCCGGCATCCAATGGTTTTGCAGAAAATGAGGATGGCGATTCAGATAGAGAGGCCCAAATCTCGCTCTACGATGCTGTATGGCAAGCAGGTACAATACTGCTACCGGTTAAGAGCGTTGGAGTTATGGGCGATGAGAGAACATACGAATATACCATTGCCCTCAGGGCCGTTGTATCAAATGATGGTATGACAGCAGATTGGGTACACCTGCCATACGACTTTTTAGCAGCAGTCTCCAACCAAATAATAAACAATGTCAAAGGGGTAAACAGAGTCTGCTACGATATATCTTCCAAACCCCCTGCAACCATTGAGTGGGAGTAAAATTTACTCTGTGGTGGCAAGGCCGCCTATTTGGACTCTTGAAAGAGGTGGCGAGTTGTTTGGGGCGTAGAGGTCTGACACCTCATTTTCAATAAATTGCAGATGCAGAAGGCCGCCGCGCTCTGAGGCTTGGTAGGCTGTGAGTTTATTCTTGCCGAGTTTGGAGGCCCAAAGCGGAGCAAGTGAAGAGTGGGCGGAGCCTGTTACAGGATCCTCATTTATAGCCTCTTTGGGGAAAAAGCATCGCGACAGAAAATCATATTCAAATGGCCGCTTGCCTTTATTTTTCTCCTTTGCCGCAGCGGCCGTTATCAGCAGATTGTAGCTGCCGGGCAAGGCGGATATGCTGTTGAAATCTGGCTTAAAGGATATTACATCATCCTCGTTTTCAAACACTACCACATAATCTATCCCCTTGTATATCTCTATGTAGGAGACTTCGCCTATTGCATTTTTAACCGCCTCTATCTCATCCCTCTCTGTAACCTCTGTAAGAGAGTAGGCTGGAAAATCCATTGTGAGTATAAAATCTGCATCCTTAGTAACGGTAAGGCGGCCGCTGCGGCTGTTGAAACAGAGCTGCTTGGAGTGCGGAAAGTAGTGCAAAAAGAGTATATATGCCGTAGCAAGCGTTGCGTGGCCGCACAAATCGACCTCGCAACCTGGTGTAAACCAGCGTATTTCAAATTGAAGGCTCAATGCATCATCTACAATAGGGAGGCAAAAAGCTGTTTCGGATAGATTATTTGCCTTTGCAATAGCCTGCATATCAGCCATATCCGGCCAACCTGCCTGCTTTTCTAAAATGCAAACCGCTGCAGGATTTCCTCTCAATCCTTTCTCTGCAAAGGAATTAACCAGATATTGTTTATACTCTTTCATAGTTATAACTATCGTTGTGGATGGTGCTCCAAAATATTTTTCATCCATTGTTGAGAGCTAACGTGGGTATAAATCTCTGTTGTGAGTATGCTTTGGTGGCCGAGCATATCTTGCACAGCACGCAAATCTGCCCCATTCTCAACAAGGTGAGTAGCAAAGGAGTGGCGGAATGTGTGAGGATGAATCTCCTTTTTTATCTCCGCCCGCATAGCAGCCTCTCTTACTATGTGAAATATCATCTCTCTTGTGAGTTTTCCTCCGCGCCTATTAAGAAAGAGAATATCCTCTGCCTCGGCAATCTTTTCAAATCTTTTGCTCTTGCCGAGCTTGCCGCCTGAAACTCCCTTTGAACGAGCCTGTTGCAAAACCTCCCATCTTTGAGGAATATAGTTGTTTACTGCATTTATGGCATACTCCCCAACAGGTATAAGGCGTTGCTTGTTCCCCTTGCCTATCACCCTTATGAACTGCTCCTTAAAGAAAAGGTCCGATAGGCGCAACCCTATCAACTCGCTCACACGCAGCCCACAAGAGTAGAGCATCTCCAATATGGCACGGTTGCGCGCCCCCTCGCTCTTGCTCATATCCACAGCTCCCAATATAGCCTCAACATCTTCAACAGAAAGCACTTGTGGCAAGCTGCGGGAGAGTTTTGGGGGTTCTATCTTATCCATAGGGCCTACGCTATCGCTATCGCCACCGGAGAGTTTTGGAAATTCAAGTTTCAGGAATTTGTAAAAAGTTTTCAGCGAGCTTATTATTCTGCTTTGGCTGCGTTTGGAGAGCTTATTGTTATATCTCTCTGTGAGATATTCCTCTACATCATCTGCTCCCACATCTGCAAAAGAGTTCTTTCCGTGTTGGAGCAAATAGGAGGCAAAGAGCTTCAAGTCTGAACTGTAAGAAGATATAGTATTCCTGGAGAGCGAGCGCTCCAAACGCAAATAGTTTGCAAAATACCTTATCTGCTGCTCAAAACCATTCATTGCTAAAATCTATCTACCACGCTCGGATAATTTACTACCCTCCAATAGTTTAGGACAAAACTCCTCTACCACGCACCCATTGCATAGCGGCTTTTGAGCTTTGCAGACATATCTGCCGTGCAGTATTAGCCAATGGTGGGCATCCGCCCTCTTTGAAAGCGGCACCAACTTCTCCAAATCCTGCTCCACATTGTATGGAGTATTCCCTTGCGAAAGCCCCATTCTATGCGCCACCCTATAAACATGGGTATCTACAGCTATAACAGGCTTGGCAAAACAGATTGAGGCCACCACGTTGGCACTCTTGCGCCCTATCCCTGGCAATCTCATAAGCTGCTCTACATCAACAGGTATCTGTGAGCCGAAATCGGCCACCACCATCTTTGCCATACCCACCAAATGCTCCGCCTTGCTGTTGGGATATGAAACGCTTTTTATAAGCTCCTTAACCATCTCAACATCAGCCTTTGCCAGCTTTTCTACGGTAGGATATTTCTTAAAGAGGGCAGGAGTTACCATATTCACCCTCTTGTCTGTGCATTGGGCGGAGAGCATCACCGCCACAATCAGTTCGTATGGAGAGTTATAGTTTAATTCACTTACAGGATTTGGAGTACTCTCTTCCAGAATCTTTAGAATCTTTCTCTTGCGTGCAAGCGTAATCTTCTCTGCCATAGCCAAAACAAGATTTATAAAGGTTGCTGCACAACGGCCTGCTCCGTAATCTCCTTAACCTCTCCGCCACCACACAAAAGCACCCTCCCAGGATAGTTCTCAATCAAAGCTCTGTTATGGGTTATGATTATAATTGCCGGCCTGTATTGGTTATGAATTTTCATTAACAGATTCATAATGGAGCGAGTGGTTTCACCATCGAGATTACCAGTAGGCTCATCTGCGAGGATAATTGAGGGCGAGTTCAGGATAGCCCTGGCTATTGCAACCCTCTGCTGCTCACCACCACTAAGCTGATGAGGTCTTTTGTTCGCTTTGCTTGCAAGAGCTACCATCTCCAAAACCTCCTCGCATCTCTGCCTCCTTTTGCGCTCCCCCTCCCAATCGGTAGCCTTTAGTACAAACTCCAGATTCTCCATAACCGTTCTATCTGCAAGCAGTTGAAAATCTTGAAATACCACCCCTATATTCCGCCTCAGATAAGGAATACGACTACGGCGAATTTTGGTTAAATCGTAATCCCCTACCCTTATAGAGCCTTTAGTTACAGGGAGTTGAGCTATTATAGATTTGAGCAGAGAAGTTTTTCCGCTCCCTACCTTACCCACAAGATAAATCAACTCGCCCCCCCTTACGGAAAATGTAACATTATCCAAAATAAGATTGCCCTCATTACAGATTTGTACCCCTTTAAGCTCTATCAGCGGCAGGGTTGAGGTTGTGGCAAAACCGCTCTCTTTGGTGCGTGGCATAATTTTTTCAGCAAATGTATTGTTTGCAAAAATAGTCAAAATTGAGCTATTTCTATTTCCGTTGAAAAAGTTCTATTTTTTTCATATCTTTGCTTGATTTTAATTTTTCAAAAAGATGAGCGATACAGAGATGAAAGCAAATGCCTCAAACGGAGGCTACACAGCAGAGAGTATTCAAGTATTGGAGGGTTTGGAGGCCGTTCGCAAGCGCCCCTCAATGTACATTGGAGATATTGGAGAAAGGGGGTTACACCACTTGGTTTATGAGGTTGTAGATAACTCTATAGATGAAGCACTTGCAGGCTATTGTAACGATATTTCCGTTACAATCAACAAGGATAACTCAATTACCGTAACAGATAACGGGCGCGGTATTCCAACCGGAATGCACGAGAAGGAGAAGAGAAGCGCTCTTGAGGTGGTGCTCACAATACTCCACGCCGGTGGTAAATTCAATAAGGGAAGCTACAAGGTATCCGGCGGTTTGCACGGAGTTGGTGTCTCTTGCGTAAATGCCCTTTCAACCCATTTGAAAGCAGAAGTACATCGCGAGGGAAAAATATTTGTACAGGAGTACTCCAAGGGCAAGCCGCTCTACGATGTTAAAGTTGTTGGCGAGGCATCAGATACCGGAACAATAATAACATTCAAGCCAGATCCGGAAATCTTCACACTTACAACGGTTTATAACTACAACACGCTCTCTGCCAGATTGAGAGAGCTTGCATTTTTGAACAAAAAGGTAAAGCTCACGCTCACAGATGAGAGGGTACAAGAGACTAACGATGAGGGGGAGGTTACAGCCCAATACAAGAGAGAGGTATTCTACTCGGAGGAGGGGCTTAAAGAGTTTGTCAATTATCTCGATGGCAACAGAACTCACCTGACTGAAACCCCTATCTATCTTGAGACAGACAAAACCGGTATTCCTATTGAGATTGCTATGCAATACAATACCGAGTATAGCGAGAATGTTCACTCTTATGTAAACAATATCAACACAATAGAGGGAGGTACCCACCTTACAGGATTTAGAGGGGGACTTACCACCACTCTAAAAAATTATGCAGAAAAGCAGGGGCTCCTGAAGAATGTGAAGGTAGATATCTCTCCGGATGACTTTAGAGAGGGACTTACTGCGGTTATATCTGTTAAAGTGGCCGAGCCGCAGTTTGAGGGACAGACCAAGACCAAGCTCGGCAACGCAGAGGTACGTGCAGCGGTGAGCAGAGCCACAAGCGAGGCGTTGGAAAACTATCTGGAGGAGAATCCTAAAGAGGCCAAGAAGATTGTTGAAAAGGTGATACTTGCCGCACAGGCAAGGCAGGCTGCCCGCAAGGCAAGAGAGATGGTACAGCGCAAAAGCGGTATGAGCGGAGTTGGAATGCCGGACAAGCTGGCCGATTGCTCAGACAGAGATCCTGCCAAGTGCGAGCTCTTTATAGTTGAGGGAGATTCCGCAGGCGGTACAGCAAAAGAGGGAAGAAACAGGCAGTATCAGGCAATTCTGCCGCTCAGAGGTAAGATTCTGAATGTTGAGAAATCTATGGAGCACAAAGTGTTCGATAGCGAGACAATCAGAAATATCTACACCGCCCTGGGAGTTACAATAGGTACTGAAGATGATAGCAAGGCTCTAAATCTGAGCAAGTTAAGGTATCATAAAATTATTATTATGACAGATGCCGATGTGGATGGAGCCCATATCACAACCCTTATACTTACCTTCTTCTTCCGCTATATGCAAGATTTGATAAGGAACGGCCACGTATATTGCGCAACTCCACCGCTTTACAAGGTTGAGAAGAAGAGCGGTAAGGAGCCTAAACCACACTACTGCTGGAGCGATGAGGAGAGAGACAAGCTCGTGGAGGAGCTTGGTGGTATATCGAGCGTACGCATACAGAGGTACAAAGGTTTGGGAGAGATGAGCGAAGATCAGCTTGCAGAAACTACAATGGATCCGGAAAACAGAGTGCTCAGAAAGGTATATATAGAGAATGCCGCGGAGGCAGACAGAATCTTCTCTATGCTTATGGGAGATGATGTGCCGCCAAGAAGAGAGTTTATAGAAAAGCACGCAAAATATGCCAATATCGATGCATAGAGAGAGTTCACACCGCATATTGAAAGTAGCACTGCCTTTGCTTTGTGCTATACTGCTCTTTTCAAACGGAGCCGGCGCACAGAGTTTTTGGGATAAGATAAACATATTCAAATCCTCAAAAAAGGCTGAAGCACAGAATATAGCAACCACATACATTCCACCTAAAACATTCATACAAAACGCTACGTATGTAAATGCCACGGGTATGACCTTAGACAATATCTGGAATGATATATGGTGGGGCAGTAATTTTATACCGCCTCTGCCGGAGCTTCCGGATAATTTCAACTCTAAAGAGAGTGAGGGGTGCTTCAATCTTGCTGAATATACAAGACAGCTGCTGAGAGAAAGGCTTAGGGCCGGAGAGTTCGTATATGGTTTAAGCGGCGCAGATTCAGAAGAATATGATGATGAGGAGGAAGAGGATGATGATTTCTATACAGAAACACCTGAGGAGTACAGTATATGGTCTAACCACACAATAAATCCTTACAATGTAAAACTTTCAGATATGAAAGATACCGTTAGGATTGATGTGAGTTCCTATGTTACACCTGGTTATAAATATGTAACCTCAGAATTTGGCTCCCGATGGGGCAGGCTTCACGCCGGAATAGACCTCAAACTCTATACAGGAGATACAATCTACTGCGCCTTTGACAAGGGGGTTGTGCGCATACGCAGATACGAGGCACGTGGCTATGGCCACTTTTTGGTAATTCGCCACGCAAACGGCCTTGAGACGCTCTATGGTCATATGAGCAAACCGCTTGTGGATGTGGGAGATACGCTAAGAGCCGGAGAGCCTATCGGGCTTGGAGGAAATACCGGACGCTCCTTTGGCTCGCATCTCCACTTTGAACTCAGATATTTGGGTAATCCTATAAATCCGCGTGATGCGATAGATTTCAATACCCATAAGATTCACGACAAAACCCTTACGCTAACAAAGGCCAATTTCAGATACCAGAATATAGATCACTCCAAGAGCAGAAAGAGAAGCCGCAGTGCCGCAAGATATGGTAAAAGCGCAAAAAGCACAACCACCAAAAAAAACACAAAAGGGAGTGCCATTATTGTGAGAAAGGGAGATAATCTTGGAGCGATAGCAAGAAGAAACGGCACCACAGTAGCCAAACTGAAAAAGCTCAACGGCCTTAAAAACAACAATATAAGAGCAGGGCAGAAACTACGGGTAAGATAATTTAAGAAAACTAAAAACCATACAGATGGATATTTTTGAGAGAATACAACAGAATGAGGGCGGCCCTCTTGGCCAGTACCGCAAAAAGGCAAAAGGCTACTTTATGTTCCCTAAATTGGAGGGAGAGATTGAGCCATATATGACATTCCAAGGCAAAAAAGTACTTGCCTGGACCTTCAACAACTATCTTGGCCTTGCCAACGACCCGCAGGTTAGAAAGGCAGATGCCGAGGCAGCTGCAAAATGGGGGCTCGGCTACCCTATGGGAGCAAGAATGATGAGTGGCCATACCTCTCTGCACGAGCAACTTGAGAGAGAGCTTGCCGATTTTGAATGCAAGGAGGATGCCTATCTCTTTAACTTTGGCTATCAAGGTATGATTTCTACTTTGGATGCCCTGCTTACCAGAAGAGATGTTGTTGTTTATGATGAGGAGTGCCACGCCTGCATTATGGATGGTTTGCGCCTCCACATAGGCTACAGAATGAAATATGCCCATAACGATATTGCAGACTGCGAGAAGGTTTTAGCCAGAGCTACCAAGAGAGCCCAAGAGCAAGGCGGTGGAATACTGCTTGTTACAGAGGGTGTTTATGGTATGACCGGTGCTATGGGTATATTGGATAAGATTGTGGAGCTTAAGAAAAAGTATAACTTCAGAATACTTATAGACGATGCCCACGGCTTTGGTGTAATGGGAGCAAATGGCCGCGGAACATCTGAGGAGCTTGGCTGTATGGATGGCATAGACCTCTACTTTGGAGCCTTTGCCAAGGCTATGGCCTCTATAGGAGGCTTTATTGCCGGCCCTAAGGATATTATAAACTATCTGAGGTATAACCTTAGAAGCCAGATATATGCAAAGAGTCTTCCGATGCCGTTGGTAGAGGGCAACCTAAAGAGATTGGAGCTTATACGCAATGGAAACGAGAGGAGAAAGCACCTCTTTGACATAGCCCGCACAATGCAGAAGGGACTCAGAGAGCTCGGCTTTGATATAGGTCCTGCAGAGGCTTGTATAACCCCTGTGTTTGTAAATGGCACAGTGCCTGAGGCTACAAATATGCTTGTAGATTTAAGAGAGAACTACAACATATTCTGCTCTGTTGTAGTATATCCTGTTGTTCCGCAGGGAGTTATAATGTTCCGCCTGATATGTACCCAAATGCACCAGATGGAGCACGTAGAATATACTCTAAAGGCATTTGCAGAGATTAAGAAAAAGCACGCAGCCGGAGCATATAGCGGAAGCAACGATATTCAAGACAAGGCTATTGAATAGCAAGCTGTTCTTGAAGGCAATAGATATTCTACTATGAACAGATTTGAGAATAAGGTAGTTATAATAACAGGGGCCAGTTCCGGTATCGGGCTGGCCTCTGCTTATCAGTTTGCAGCGGAGGGGGCAAATGTTGTGCTTGCTGCCCGCAGCGCAGATAAGCTCAAGCAGAGCTTCTGCCACCTCTCCAACAAAGGAGAAAAAGCAGAGAGATTTCTGGCAGTACCAACAGATGTAACCAAAGAGGAAGATTGTAAAAGGCTGATAGAGGCCACAATAGATAAGTTTGGCAAGATAGATGTGCTTGTAAACAATGCCGGAATATCTATGAGAGCAATGTTCAAAGATTTGGAACTCTCTGTTCTTAAGCAGCTTATGGATGTAAACTTCTGGGGGACAGTCTATTGCACCAAGTATGCCCTCCCCTATCTGCTTAAGAGCAAGGGAACTGTGGCCGGTGTAATATCAATAGCCGGCTATAAAGGGTTACCTGCCAGAACAGGCTACTCCGCCTCGAAATTTGCCATCTACGGCTTTTTGGATACACTCAGAATTGAGCATCTTCACGATGGGCTTAATGTGCTCATTTTCGCTCCAGGCTTCACCGCCTCCAATGTGCGCTTTGCGGCCCTTACAGCAGATGGCACTCCGCAGGGGCAAACCCCAAGAGAGGAGGGCAAAATGATGAGCGCAGAGGTGTGTGCAAAAAAACTAACCAATGCCGTATATAAAAGAAAATCAGAGGTTATACTCACCCCTATAGGTAAACTTACAGTAAACCTGAACAAGTTCTTTCCACGCCTTGTAGATAGGCTTGAGTATAACTATATGAAAAAGGAACCAGATTCGCCCCTTAAATAGAGGAGATAAAAGAGGCTCTTATATTCTCTGCTATCTTGGCCACAAGCAGAGTACGCGCCTCCCTGCTTGTCCATCCTATATGCGGCAAGAGCAGAGCCTTGGTTTTATCCTTAATCTTAAAATAGGGAGAGCTTTCAGGCAGAGGCTCCTTGGAGAAGACATCTACTCCAATACCCTCTATAATCTCCTCATTAAGAGCCCTAACCAAATCTTCTTCATTTATTATTCCTCCTCTGCCTATGTTAATCAGCTTGGCGGAACTCTTGCATAGTTTCAGCTTAGAGTAATCTATCAGATTAAGGGTGAGTGCATTCAGAGGAGCGTGTACAGAAATAAAGTCAGATGTTGCAAGCAACTCTTCCAAAGGCAGATGGCGGTATTTATCGGAGTGCGGTTTGCCGCTTGTAGAGTAGTAAACTACCTCCATACCAAAAGCGGAGGCCAATTCAGCCACTCTGCTTCCTATAGTTCCAAGCCCCACTATACCAAGCCTTTGACCGGCAAGCTCCATCCATTTGCGCTCCACATCGGATACCAAATTGCCACGAGAATACTCTCCGCTCTTTACTTTATTATCGTAATAGCCTGTGTGGCAAGAGAGTGAGAGCAACATAGCCATAGTTACCTGAGCCACACTCTGTGTAGAATATCCGGCAACATTCTTAACAGGAATCCCCTTTGAGGTGGCATACTCAATATCCACATTGTTGGTGCCTGTTGCAGCAACACATATAAGTTTAAGGCGCGGTGCGGCATCTATCTCCCTCTGCCTTATTTGTACCTTATTGGTTATAAGCACATCGCAATCCTTAACTCTCTGCTCAACCTCCTCTGGAGCTGTAAATGGGTATGTTACAAGCTCTCCCAAGCGAGCGACAGGCTCCAAAGCTACATCCTCTCCTATAGATGCAGCATCCAAAAAAGTTATCTTCAATTTATCCATAATACTCTATTTTACTCATTACATAAGCGGAGAGAGCAGCCTGTAAAAACTCTCCTTAATCTTATCAGATGCAGAGCGCTTTTTCCACTGCTCAAGCTCTATTTTTGTGCTATATTCAAGGTCTTGTATAAACTGCCGCTCAACTATCGCCGAGCAATCTTTTTTATAGAGAACAGCCATAATTTCAAAGTTGTGTTCAAGGCTTCTGGCATCTAAATTTGCAGAGCCAACTATAGAGATAGCTCCATCTGCACTAATTACCTTTGAGTGGTTGAATCCTTTATTAAAGAGATATACCTTTACACCGGCCTCCAACAATTCGGTTATGTAAGACCTTGTGCAGTAGTGCGCTGCAATGCTATCTCCCTTCTCCGGAATAAGCAGTCTTACATCAATATTCCCAAGAGCGGCCACCTTTATAGCATTCAGAATGGTCTCATTTGGAGTAAAATAAGGAGTCTCTATGTATATGTGAGAGGAGGCAGCAGTAATGGCAGTGAAAAAACACTGCATAATGCCCGCCCAATCGCTATCCGGCCCGGAGGAAATTATCTGAGTATAAACATCTTGATACTCACCCTTCAGGTGCATATTGCCGGTCTTTATTTTAGGATAGTACTTTTTACTAAGTCGTATCTTTCTGTTCTGCACAAAATATCTGTCCAACAGAAAACTGTACTGTAAAGAGTAGGTACTCTCGCCGGTTATCTTAACCTGAGTATCTATCCAAGGCTTGCCATCTATGCCAAAATAGTAGCGGTCTGCTATATTCACTCCGCCCAAAAAGCCAACAATGCCATCCACCACCAAAATTTTGCGGTGATTGCGATAGTTTACCTTGCTCATTGGCATCAAAAACCACACAGGAGAGAAAACAAGCACCTCAATACCTGCCTCTTGCAGCTCTCTCCTAAACCTCTTTTTAAGAGAGGAGCTTCCCACCGCATCATACATAATCCTAACCTCCACACCCTCTTTGGCCTTTGCTTTA
>CADBUS010000038.1 GCA_902797895.1 uncultured Bacteroidia bacterium
CACCTCTATTTTGGATATTGGCGATTTTCAGTCAATCTTGCGAGAGAGCGGCAGCAGCAGCTGCCTATACATAAATCACAAACAGATTGGAAAATTCTTCTCCGGAAGCGTTACCTACGGCTTTCTCAAATATGCCGATTTTGCTATGAGGATTGGGACTTGGAGCGCCTTGGATATCGGGCTCTCAAGGAGAGGGGGCTTGGAGCTGGAGGGTTTTATTGGCAGCACAGATGCCGCCCACTTCTCTACAGTGCTGCTCAAACAAGAGGGGGCTCTCTGCCAGGCAGATAAAGTTCTGCCGGCCTCTACAATGTTTGCAATCTCTCTCAACATCTCCGATTTGAAGGGTTATCTTACTGCATACGGCCACTATTTGGATGCCAATAAAAAGAAGGGTTCTAAAGATGCTTTTATGGAGAGAGTTGCCTTGCCGGAGATTTCTCCGGTGCAATGGGTTGAGAATGAGGGATATGATGAAATTGTGTCTGCATTCTGTCTTGTTGGCGGCCGCTATGAATGGGTTATCTTGGCGCATAAAAACTCCGCAACTCTCTTTCATAGGCTTACAGGCATAAAGCCAAGAAGTAAAAATAGGGAACCGAGTGATTTTATCTATAAGGGCTACTTTGAGGCTCTGTTTGGGGAGCTCTTTTCACATTGTAGCCAGGAGCAGTGGTGCAAGGTGGGGGAGTGGACCATAATAGGCTCAAAACGAGCAGTTGCTGAGTTTTTCTCCGGAGCGGCCAACAAGATAAATCTGCGCCGCTATCTTGCCGATACTCCAGCCTCCTCATTCTTCTCAACAAAGGGGGTGGCAAAGGCAATAGTAAATGCCAAAGAGGGGGCAGACACTCTCTTTACCGCCCTTAACAGCTATTATAGGGCTCGGTTTACAAACAGCCTGAAACACAAGAACTTTGAATACCTTACACTAAACATAACTCCGGTAAAGGGCAGGGCAAATGCAAAGTTGAACTTTTATGCCTCAACCCTCTCCGATGCGCCGCAGATGTTTGAGCCCAATAGCTCCGAGAGCGGCGGTTTTATAGACAGCACATTCAGAACAGATTATGGCCCATTTCCTCTTGTAGATCCGCAAACCGGAGACAGCAGCTACTTTGAGCAATCCAAAAAGTTCCTATCCATATCCTATCGAGATAAAAAACAGAAGGGGCTTTGGGGGATTCCTATGAAAGATACCATAAAGAGCATGGCTGATATGGTTGTGCTCCCCGATGGCCGCAGCTACATAACCTTTATACTTGGCAACAAGCTCTATATGATGAACCGCAAAGGGGCGCACGCCACCGGTTATCCTATAACCCTCAAATATGAGATTGCCTTAGGCCCTAAGGTGTTGCAGAGCGGAGGAGAGTACTCCCTTATGATGATAACCAAAGAGAACTTTTTAATTAAGACAGATTTGAAGGGTGCTCCTGCTCCCGATTGGAACAATATAAAAGCACCTGAGTTTATACGCTCAATGCCTGAGCCTATGGTACTCTACGGCAAGGAGTATCTTATTTTGAGAACAGTGGGGCGTACCAGAATCTACACCTCTCAAGGAGTTGAAATTACCGCCAAAAATACCAACCGCCCAATCTCCACGCAGAGTACTATTGAGGAGGCTCGAGAGGGCTACATAAAGGTTATGGGGGCAGATGGCAAGGAGTTTTTGTTCAATCTCTCCAGCGGTAGAATAAAAAAGCTCTGAGGGCTCACCTCTGGAATAGTTCAAAACAGATTCTTATATTTGCAGAATGAAAAGTTTTTGGAGGCTTTTGCAGTATGCCCGTCCGTTTCACAGATATTGGCCCGGATATGTTATTCTGGCCATTCTCTCTGTTATATTTGGCGTGGCCAACTATACGCTTATAAAGCCGGTGGTAAAGTTGCTCTTTGAGGCCCCTTCAAGCAGTGAGGTAGCCGCTCAGGTGGAGAGCCTTACCGCCGCAACTTCCAATTTGCAACTTCACAGCATAGGGGCTGTAAAGGATTTTGTTATAGCCAAGTTCAATCTGCTGTTAAATAATGTTTTTCTCTCCTATGGGCCTATGCGCGCACTGCTTTTTGTATGTGCTCTGCTGATAGGAGCATCGCTGCTTTCAAACCTTACCAGATACCTCTCTCAGAGGATTTTGGTGAGAATGAGAACCAACATTATGAAGAATATAAGAACAGATCTGTTCCACAAGGTTTGTTCTATGGATGTGAGCTTTTATCACACTAAGCAAAAGGGAGATATTCTGAGCAGAGTATCAAACGACGTTACCGAGGTGCAAAACGGTGTGGCAGACAGCTTTCATATGATATTCCGCGAGCCGCTGCTAATAATTGGCTTTCTTACAGCCTGTTTTGTAATATCTCCAACTCTTACTCTTGTAACTCTCATTGCTATACCTATTTCTGCCTTGGCGATAGGTGGCATTGCCAAGAAACTGAAGAGAAAGGCGGCAGATGCCCAGAGCCTTATGGGGCGGATTATCAGCCACTTTGATGAGGCTATCTCCGGAATACGCATAATAAAGGGATTTAATGCGCAGGGCTATGTGGAGGAGAGTTTTGAAAAGACAAATAAGGCGCACAGAATATCGAGCAAAAAGATGTTATACCGCCAGCAGCTCGCCCACCCCGTATCTGAGTTTCTGGGAATTACAATAGCCGCGGCAGTTCTGATATTTGGCGGCTGGTTGCAGCTAAGGGGTAAGCTCGGTATGGATATGGCCGGTTTTATGGTATATATACTCTGCTATTGGAGAGTGTTGGAGCCTGCAAAGAATATAGCCAATGCCTATTCAAGCATACAGAGGGGAATGGTTAGCGGAGAGAGGCTCTTTATGATTTTAGATGCTCAAAACAATATAAAGGAGCGTGATAATGCTTTAACGCTCAGCAATTTCAAAGAGGGCATAGAGTACCGCAATGTATGCTTCTCATACGGCGCGGCAGGTGGCAGCGAGGTGCTCAGCAATATAAATCTCACAATTCCAAAGGGCAAGATGGTGGCTTTGGTTGGGCCGAGCGGAGCCGGAAAATCCACTATGGCTGATTTGCTGCCAAGGTTTTACGATGTAACCTCCGGAGCTATTGAAATAGATGGAGTGGATATAAGAGATTACACACTCTCTTCACTTACATCTGTTATGGGCATTGTTACGCAAGAGTCTATACTCTTTAACGATACTGTTTACAACAATATAACCTTTGGCCTCAAAGATGTTAAGAGAGAGGATGTTATAGAGGCAGCTAAAATAGCCAACGCGCTGGAGTTCATTGAGCAGCTGCCTCAGGGATTTGATACCAACATAGGGGATAGGGGAGCTAATCTCTCTGGTGGGCAGAGGCAGAGAATTGCAATAGCGCGTGCGGTGCTCAAAAACCCTCCTATACTTGTGTTGGACGAGGCTACAAGTGCTTTGGATACTGAGAGTGAGCGTCTTGTGCAGGAGGCTCTGTATAAACTGATGCAGAACAGAACATCTATAGTGATAGCGCACCGCCTCTCAACAATAAGATTTGCAGATTGCATTTGTGTTATTAAGGATGGTAAAATAGTGGAGCAAGGGCTTCACGATGAGCTTGTTGCACAGAAGGGTGTTTATGCCGGCCTGTGTGCAATGCAGGAGTTTTCATAAAGTTGAACCTAAAACTACAAAAGAATGTTATATATGTCAGATACGCTGATTAAAATTTTAGAGCAGAGTATTAAAAACAATTGGGATCGTCCGGCACTCTCTGATTACAAGGGTGCTACAATACATTACAGAGATTTAGCTCGTAGGATAGCCAAGCGTCATATACTCTTTGAGAGCGTTGGTGTGCGCAAAGGTGATAAGGTTGCAATTTGCTCAAAGAATCAAGCAAATTGGGCTGTGGCATTTTTGGCCTGCCTTACATACGGGGCTGTTCCCGTACCTATTTTGCACGAGTTCAAACCGAGCAACATAGAGCATATAGTAAACCACTCGGAGAGCAAGTTGCTCTTTGCCGGAAATGCTATACTTGAGGGGCTTAGTGCGGCCAATATGCCTGCTCTTACGGCAATTATATCGTTAGACGACTTCTCTATGGTGCATACTCGCGAGAAGGATGCCTATGTTGCAATGGAGCATCTGAATGAACTCTTTGGTAAAAAATATCCAAAGAAGTTTACACAGAATGATGTTACATATAAGCCGGAGAGTAGCGGCGAGGAGCTTGCTATGATAAACTACACCAGCGGAACAAGCGGTTTCTCCAAGGGAGTTATGATTCCTTACCGTGCTCTAAGATCTAATGTGCTATTTGCCTGGCAGGTGCTGCCGCAGGTAAATGAGACCTCTAATGTGGTATCTATTCTTCCTACTGCACATATGTATGGAATGATGTTCGAGTTCTTGTTTGAGATTACCGTAGGCGCTCACGTTCACTTCCTTACAAGAATACCGAGCCCTACCGTAATACTAAAGGCATTTGAGGAGATAAAGCCAAAGATTATAATATCTGTGCCGCTTGTTATTGAGAAGATTTACAAGAGCCGTCTGTTGCCATTTATCAACAATCAGGGGGTAAGGTTTTTACTACGCCTGCCTATTGCAGACAAAAAGATAAAGACGCAGATTAACGAAACCCTTACCAACTCCTTTGGCGGAGAGTTTGAGGAGGTTATAATTGGCGGAGCGGCATTCAACAGAGATGCCGACAAATTCTTTAACTCTATAGGTTTCAAATATACAGTGGGTTATGGAATGACCGAGTGCGCTCCTATAATCTCATACGCTCATTGGAATGAGAAGAAGGTGGGCTCTTGCGGCTATGCTGCTCCAAGAATGGAGATTAGGATAGACTCTGCCGATCCGCAAAATATTCCGGGTGAGATTCAGGTGAGGGGCGAGAATACAATGCTTGGCTACTTTAAGAACGAACAGGCTACTAAAGAGGCTTTTACAGAGGATGGCTGGATGCGCACAGGGGATTTGGGAATTTTGGATTCAGAGGGCTATCTCTTTATAAGGGGGCGCTCAAAGAATATGCTACTTGGGCCAAGCGGCCAAAATATCTATCCGGAGGAGATAGAGAGTGTTATAAACAATATGCTCTATGTAGTGGAATCTCTTGTAATTGAAGATGATGGCAAGTTAGTGGCGCTTATCTATCCCGATTTTGAAGCTGCTGCAAGAGATGGCTTTAAGACTCCTAAACAGTTGCTTGCAAAGATGAATGAGAATATTGCAATAGTGAATGAGGAGATGCCAAACTACTCCAAGGTGGCAAGTGTGAGAATTATGCCTGAGGAGTTTGAGAAGACTCCAAAGAGGAGTATAAAGAGGTATATCTATCAGAACTAATGCTTTACAAATAGCCTTTACTGAGTTATGGAGAAGCAACTGAAATTTGATTTGAGTTATTTGCAGATGGCCGATATTTGGGCCAAGAACTCATACAGTAAGAGACTGCAGGTTGGAGCACTGCTGGTTAAGGAGAGAATGATAATATCAGATGGTTACAACGGTACCCCATCGGGCTTTGAGAATGTTTGTGAGGATGAGAATGGAGTAACCAAGCCATATGTTTTGCACGCCGAGGCTAATGCAATTACAAAGGTGGCCAAATCTAATAACTCATCTGAGGGGGCAACTCTCTACATTACAGCCTCGCCCTGTATGGAGTGCGCCAAACTGATAATACAGAGCGGAATAAAGAGGGTAGTTTATAGAGATGCTTACCGCATTGCAGATGGAATAGAGTTGCTCAAAAGGGCAAACATTATGGTAGAGCAGATTTCTCAACAAAAGATAGATGCTCTGCTGAAAGAGTTGGAAGAGGAAAAAGATTCTGAATAAAACGAGTTTTACTATGCCGCAAAAATTAAAGGAATTGTTGGATAATCCGTGGTTCAAGGGCTTTTTGGCTCTGCTTATGGTTGCTCTTATTGCCGGCCATTTAAGCCGTTGCGCAGGTACAAAGAGCATAAAGTCAATCCCTACAGGTAATAGTGCGGCTGCCAGATGGGGCAAGCTGCTGTTGGTTATAGACCAAATAGACAAGAACTATACAGATACAATAAATTATCGCGATATTATGGAGAGTGCAATACCATCTCTTTTGCAGAGCTTGGATCCGCACTCTATCTATCTGCCACCAAGGGATTTGGAAGAGGCAGACCAGAATCTTAAAGGAAACTTTAGCGGTATAGGAATTGAGTTCAATGTGCCTAACGATACGGCCATTGTAATAAATGTAATTCCGGGAGGGCCTTCATCTAAAGCGGGGCTGCTCAGCGGCGACAGAATTGTGGAGGTGGAGGGGAAGGTTGTAGCCGGAATAAATATGCCGCAGGATTCACTCATCGCGAGGCTAAGAGGGCCGAAAGATACCAAAGTAAAGGTGGGCATAAAGAGGGCAGGAGTGCCGGAGGTGCTTGATTTTGAGATAACAAGAGGGGTTGTACCTATTAAGAGCTTGGAGGCCGCGCTAATGCTCACAGATACGCTCGGCTACATAAGGCTCTCAAACTTTTCGCGCTTTACCTATAAGGAGTTTATGGCAGGAATTGCCAAACTCGGCAAGTTAGGTATGAAATCTTTGGTGTTGGATTTGAGAGACAACCCTGGCGGATATATGGATCAGGCATACGAGATTGCCAACGAGTTTTTGCAGAAGAATCAGATGGTGGTTTATATGGAGGGGCGCAAAAGGCCGAGAGAGGAATTTAGGGCAACAGGCAAGGGAATACTCGGCAAGCTGAAGCTCTATGTGCTTATAAATGAAAACAGTGCATCGTCAAGCGAGATAGTGGCCGGTGCTATGCAGGATAACGATAGGGGTATTATTGTGGGGCGCCGCTCCTTTGGAAAAGGGCTTGTGCAGGAGCCTATCTACTTTTCAGACAGCAGCGGCATAAGGCTCACCGTAGCAAGGTTTTATACCCCATCGGGAAGATGCATACAAAAGCCCTACTCCGCAGATTACAGATATGATATACTTGAGAGGTATCAGCACGGAGAGATGAGCAGCAAAGACAGCATACGAATAAACGATTCTCTGCTATACAGAACTGCCTATGGCAGAAAGGTTTACGGTGGCGGAGGCATTATTCCGGACATATTTGTGCCGGTGGATACAGTGGGTGTAACCGACTTTTTGGTGCAGGCCAACAGAAAAAGTTTGCAGATGAAATTTAGCTCTTACTATGCAGATCGCAATAGAGCAAGACTTTGGGAGATTACCACTTTGGAGGAGCTGGATGAGCTTTATAGTCAAGATGATATAAAGAATCAGTTTTTACTCTTTGCCGCCGCCAACGGAGTGCGCCCTAAGAGCGGAGAGTGGGAAAAGAGCGGATATATTCTGCTTCAACAGATAAAGGGATTGGTAGGGCGATATTCGCAACTTGATGCAGATGCCTACTATCCATATATTTTGAGGCTGGATAATGCGGTTAATAAGATTAAAGAGATTGATTCTCTGAATATTGGCACATCAATAATAAATAATATAGAGTAATGGATATGCAGACTATAGGGATGGCTTGTGACCACGCAGGTTACAAAATGAAAGAGAGCCTAAAGCGTTGGCTTGCAAGGCAGGGCTACAAGATTGTAGATTTTGGTACTCACTCAGAAGAGAGTATGGATTACCCCGATACTGCTCATCCATTGGCAGTTGCTTTGGAGCGCGGCCAGGTGGATTTTGGCATAGCACTCTGCGGCAGCGGCAACGGAATATCTATGACACTCAACAAGCACCAAGGTGTACGTGCGGCTCTATGTTGGAAAAGCGAGCTGGGGGCGTTGGCCAAGCAGCACAATAATGCGAATGTGCTCAGCCTGCCTGCGCGTTTTGTCTCTCTAAGGCTTGCAAAAGAGATAGTTACAGCCTATATGAATGCCAAGTTTGAGGGAGGCAGGCACCAGCGCAGAGTAGAAAAGATAGCCTGCAAGTAGCGTAATATGAGCGAGATAGAAAATGGGCATATCTTTCTGATAAACAAACCCTACCGCTATACAAGCCAAGATGTGGTGGGGCGTGTGAAATATGCCCTGAAAAAATCTCTTAACCGGCCCAAGTTGAAGGTGGGGCACGCAGGTACATTGGATCCGCTTGCCACAGGTTTGCTTATTGTATGTGTGGGCAAGGCTACCAAAATGGCGGAGCAACTGCAGGCAGAAAAGAAGGAGTATATTGCGGAGTTTACGATAGGGGCAACCACTCCATCTTTTGACAGAGAACACCCTATAAATGAGGTTTTTACCACAGAGGGTATAACTTTGGAGCAAGTGAAGTGGGCTTTGGAGCAGTTGCGGCAACAGAGAGAGCAGATGCCCCCTTCATACAGCGCCAAGAGTATAAATGGAGTGAGGGCTTACGATTTGGCCCGCAAGGGGAGAGAGGCGGAGCTTAAACCCTCCGCCATAACTATTTACGATATAGAGCTTTTGGCATACTACCCATCTGCTGTAGAGATTTCTGCCCCTTCTGCTTTGGAGAGATGGCTCACAAGGCCCCCCTATCGCGATGAAAATAACAATCTTGCATTTGAGATAAAGAAGAGTGGCTATTGCGCTCCTGTGGCAAAGCAGAGTGAGGATGAGTTGCAAGAGGCTTGTAGAGAGCCTATTACGCCGGAGTTTGTAGAGGCTTTGCCGCGCGTGGTGGTGAGAATTGAGTGCAGCAAGGGTACATATATACGCTCTTTGGCACGCGATTTTGGAGAGTTGCTTGGCAGCGGTGCCTATATGTCTGCCCTCTG
>CADBUS010000039.1 GCA_902797895.1 uncultured Bacteroidia bacterium
CGGTTAAGCTCGTTCTTAGACTTGCTGAATGCGTCTGTTCCGCCCATACTTACATCCTCCATATGGTACTTGCCACCGCAAGCCTTGATAACATTGAGAACTGCATCCAAACGAGCCTTGCTGAGCTTCTCATTGGTTGCGGCAGAGCCGGTTGCGCTATCAGCAGCAGACTTGATAACAAAGATATAATCCTTGCTCTTTGCCATAGCCTCCTGAACATAGAACTGGATGCTCATAACCTGATCCTCAGAGAGTTTAGACTTGCCCTTCTGGAAATAAACTGCAAATGGAGAAGGAACTACTTTCTCGCTGCCGTCTCTTACTACATACTCAGGAGTTACAGCCTTCTTAGCCTCCTCTATATCGCTATTAAGTTTCTTGTTCTTTGCATTTACTGCATCCAAAGCACTGCTAAGATCCTTGATTTTGTTGTTGTAAGAAGTTACATCAACAGGAGCGTGAGCGCGTGAGAACTCTCTGTTCTTAAACTGATAAGCAAGACCAAGAGCCACATTGCCAACAAACTCATAGCGTGAATCTCTTACATCTGCATCCCAAGCCTGGTTAACCAAAGTTTGGTTAACATCCAAGGTTAAATCCAAAGCCTTACCGAGGCGGAACATAGTGTAAAGACCTGCAGTTACACCAAACTCATACTCAGTCATATGCTCACCACTTATTGGCTTAACAGTACGTGCCATCATAGCTCCAATACCGAGATATGGTGCAAAATCAAGGAATCTGTCTGACCTGTAACCGGCAAAAGCATTGGAAATGTTCCACATAACATCTGCTCTTACAGTATGAGATTTCATCTTCTGCTCATAACCCCACTTGTAGTGATCTGCCTTGTCAACGAATGGATTGGTCAAAGAATAGTTGTAGAAAGCTCTCTGCTCGCCACCATAATAACCTAATCTCAAACCTACAGATGGAGTTACCCACTTACCTAAATAGGCCTGATAGGCGTAGCCAAATCTCTTCTCCAAATCCATAGTGTGATCTTGCTCACCCTGATAGAAGTTAAGACCTCCGGCAATACCAAAGAAAACGTTGTCAAACAGACGATTAGTCTCATAAGGCCCTCTTACAGTCTGAGCCTCAGCTCCTTTAATCACCTGAGCAGATGCTGTTACCGCCATTGCAGCCACCACAGCCAAACTCAAAAAAAGTTTCTTGAAATTCATAGTATGTTAATATTTTGGTTTATTTACATCTTAAGTTGCCCTGCTTTGGCATTAATGCAAAACAACACAAACGCAAATGTAGATATTTTTTTGTAAGTAACAATATATCAGTAAAAAAAAAGCCGACCACAACGGCCGGCTTCTTTTTCTAATCAAGACTTGAATTACCTAACTACAACTACGCGGTTAAGTTTGTTGTCTGTCTTGCTGAATATGTCTGTACCACCAAGGTTCTTGTCAGAAAGCTTGTAGTTTCCACCATAGCTCTTGATAATGCTGAGAACCTTATCCAAACGAGCCTGACCAAGTCTGTTGTTAGTAGCTGCAGAACCAGTTGCGCTGTCAGCTGCACCAAAGATCTCAAATGTGTAATCCTTGTTCTTAGCCATAGTGTTCTCAACATAGTACTTAATGCTGTTGATCTGAGCATCGGTAAGAGTTGATTTGCCAAGTGGGAAGTAGATTGCAAATGGAGATGGAACTATCTTAGTCTCACCCTCTTTTACAATAACCTCTTTCTTGCCACCATTCTTAAGAGCATCCTCAAGATCCTTAGAAAGTTTCTTGTTCAAGCCGTTAGCATCGTCCAAAGCCTTGCTGAGATCCTTGATTCTGTTGTTGTAAGGAGTTACATCAACAGGAGCGTGTGCGCGTGAGAACTCTCTGTTCTTGAACTGATAAGCAAGACCAAGAGCTGCAGAGCCAATGTACTCCTGACGTGAATCAAATGCCTCGCCATCATAACGCTGGTTAACCCAAGCCTGGTTTACATCCAAAGTGATGTCCAAAGCCTTAGCAACGCGGAACATAAAATAGATACCTGCTGTTACGCCAAGCTCAAAGTCACGGCCATACTCGCCTGAAGGCAACTTGTCAAGAGTTCTTGTCCACATAAGACCGGCACCAGCGTAAGGAGCAATGTCAAGGAATCTGTCTGCTCTGTAACCGCCAATAGCGTTAGAGAGGTTCCACATAAGGTCTGCTCTAACCTGATTCTGGTTGAACTCAGTCTTGTAACCACCTGCGTGCTTTGTATCCAAAGCCTCACCAGTGTTATAAACATTCTTTGTACCAGGAGTAGAGTAAGTTACACCATAAGCCTTGATTCCATAGTAACCGGCTCTGATACCTACAGAAGGAGTAAGCCACTTACCAATGTAACCCTGAACAGCCGGAGCAAGTCTCTTTGTAAATTTAACATCGTGATCGTGCTCACCCTGATAGAAGTTTACTCCACCTGCTGCGCCAATGAATACATTGTCAAACAGACGATTAGTCTCGTAAGGGCCTCTCTTTGTCTGAGCCTCCTCACCCTTAACAACCTGAGCGTTAACACTGTAGCCAGCAACTGCGCAGATTGCTACGGTCAAAAATAATTTCTTTAGTCTCATTTTCTTAAAATTATAACTGTTAATACTTTATTGTTCTTTTCAGGCTTTTTACCTAAAATCGCCATCGCAAAAGTAATGCTTTTTTTCTTTTTATCCAAAATATCGCAAAATTGTTAAGGTAATTGTTAAGAACTATAGAGTAAATTTTACTCCGGATACACGGCTATTATCAGTCTGTTGCCCTTTCCGGCTATCTCTTTAGCCAACTTTTGAACCTTATCTTTTGTTACATTCTTATCCACTTTTTCATCTGTAACCTCCAAATCATATCCCTGCTCATAGTAAGATTGCAAGAGATTCTTCCAATAAGAAGGCTCCTTTTTAGATTCCGGAATATTTTTCTTTATCATCTCGATGGTTTTTGTCAGCTCCTCCTCTGTAGGCCCATCTGCGGCAAGCGCCTCCAATCCGGCATATACCTTATTTATTAGCACAGGAGCCTTATCCTTCTGAGTCTCAAAATAAACCAAAAACTGATATCTCTCATTAGGTTTCGAGGAAATTGAACCATTGACTGCAGGGCTATATGTTCCTCCATCCTCCTCTCTGAGCGATGTTATATATCTCATATTAAGTATGTAGCTCATTGCTCTCATTATGAGATTGTTCTCTACATCTTTCTTCTTTTCTCCACTATAATATATAGTTACGTATGAATTTGGATTCTCCATCTTCACATTCTTGGTGAACTCCTTTATACCATCGGGAGGAAGAATTTTATGATCTACATAGTGCCTTGCCTTTTTGGATTTTACAGGCAGAGAGGCTATGTATTTCTCTATCATTGGCTTAATCTGCTCAATCTCAAAGTCTCCTGTAATAAAGAGTTTGGCTCCGGCAGCATCGCCAAACAGAAGGGAGTTGCCTTTGTTAATATCCTCTGCATTAACCCTTTCCAAAAGCTCCTTTGTGAGCATCAAAGAGCGAGGGTGATTGTTGCTCAAAGCCTCATTCTGAAGTACATATATCTGATATTGAGGATTATTGTTCAGATTATCCGCAATAAGTTTAAGGGTTGCCATAGTGTTCTCAAACTCCTGCGCATTGCAACGAGGAGATGTATAGTTGAGATAGAGCAGTTGGAAAGCACTCTCCAAATCTTTGGTGGAAGCACTTGCAGCAACTCCGCTATATCTCTCCTGTACATAATGAGAGGCAGAAACACTCTTGCCTGCAAGCATCTTTCTCAATGTATTGGCAGAAAAATCTGCAACACCTGCATTGCCCTCATAGATAGAGAAGATATTATCCTCAAAACTTGGCAACAGCTCTTGCGGAAGTATTGAGCGCCCACCAGGCTGGCTCAAATCTAATGTTACTCTATCTTTACGAATATCAGTAGGATAGAGATATACATTTATACCATTGCTAAGAGTTAGCACTGTAGAGCCAAGATACCCTTTCTCACTCTTTTTAATCTTACCGGCCTTTATTGCAGATGGATCCAACAACTCCTTTGCAATCTCAACATTCTCCAATGGCTTAATTTCCAGCTCGTATGCACCCTTTAACATATCCACAAGCTCCTGCTCCGTAGGCACAACAATTCCCTCTTTTTTAGGAGCGGTAAAGGTTACTATACTGTTCTCCATTGTAAAGAGCCCCTGCTTCAACTGATTGTTAATCATATCTACATTTATGAATGAGAGCAGGGTTTTGGCCAAAGAGTTTAGGTATGCAGGATCGCAATATGGCTCATTCTTTAGGAAATAGTTTACATATTGCATTGCAAACTGAGAGTTTGTGCGAGTTGCAGCCTTATCCTCTGCTGATTGATAAGACCTTAATATAGAAGCCTTTGCTCTCTCAAATTCCTCCGCCGTAAAGCCATACTTTTCTATCTGGCGCAAAACGGTCATAAACTCCTCTATTGCCTCCTTGTTCTTGCCCTCTTTAGGAGCGGCACCGTATGCTATAACATCCATACCCTCATTCAGATTAGCCATAGAGAAGCTCGGGCTTATGAATGTAGAGCCCGGCAGCTTGGAGGCATCTGAAAGCCTCTCATAAATCATCTCATCCAAAAGGCTTTTCGTAATCTTGAATAATAGGCCTACTCCGGTGTCGTTGAACTCTTTAGGCATAGCCTCTGTCTTTGTTATAACGGCAAAAGATGCTACAGAAAGCTCCGGATCTGTAAATACAAATGGCCTAAGCTCTTTGTGGTGAGGTACTGTAATTTTCTCTTTTACAGGAGGATTCTCTTTTTTTGGAATTATACTAAAGAGTTCCTTTATCTTATTTTCCACATAATCCATATCAACATCTCCCGCAACTATTATTGCCTGATTTGCAGGGTAGTACCAAGTCTTATAAAAGTTTACAAGCTCCTGTGGATCAAATGTGGAAAGGCACTGCTCATCTCCAATGACATTGCAATCTGCATACTTGCTCCCTTTATACAGCACCTTGAACATAGCCTCCTGCTGACGGCGTGCTGCTGTATTGCCGCTTCTCCACTCCTCTATAATAACTCCCCTCTCTTTCTCAATCTCATCAAAGCTATTGGTAACAAAGGCAGCATCGTTCTGCAAAATCACCAAAGCTGTATCTACCAAAGCCTTACGCTCTGTTGGTATTGCATTTAGAGTATAAACGGTCATCTCAACACCGGTCATTGCATTTATGTTGGCGCCAAAAATAAGACCATTCTTCTCCAAATAAGATAACATCGTATTGCCGGGGAAATCCTTGTTGCCGTTAAAGCACATATGCTCCAAAAAGTGAGCAAGTCCCCTCTGAGCAGGCGTCTCCTGAATTGCTCCCACATTGGTTGCGATGTAGAACTCCGCCCTGTTCTCCGGATTGTTGTTCTTTTTAATAAAGTATTTGAGACCATTCTCAAGTTGGCCTACTCTAACGGTTGAATCGAGTTGTAACTTCTCCTGCGGATTAAACTGCCCATAAGAGAGAGTTGCAGACAATACAACCAATACTAAAAGAATTAGTTTTTTCATATCTGTTACAATTTTTATTTTTTAAAACCTTTTTATTAGACGCATTCTTTTCAAAAACACTACAATAAAGGTAGCTTTTCTTCTTTCTACTCAATATTGCCCGGCAAAGATATAAAAAGTTATAGTACTTTGTATCGCAAAGTACTATTTTTTCTATTTCTGTAAAAAATATCCTCAATACAGAACAAAGATACAAGATTTTACTATCTTTGCAGCCCAAATTTTATAATAGTTAAAGAGATGTTAAAGAATTACGAAACCGTTTTCATTGCAACTCCCGTTTTGTCTGAGGCTCAGATGAAGGAAACGGCCGCCAAGTACAGCTCCTTTATTAAGGAGAACAATGGCACAGTTGTGAATGAAGAGGATTGGGGGCTCAAAAAGCTCGCCTACCCAATCCAGAAAATGACCTCAGGATTCTATCACCTGATAGAGTTCCAGGCAGAGCCAACATTCATTGATAAGCTCCAGACTCAGTACCGCAGAGATGAGAGAATCATTCGCTTCCTCACCTTTGCAATGGATAAGGATGCTGTTGCTTACGCAGAAAAGAGAAGAGCCAACTGGGCAGCAAAGGCCGCACAGAACGAGGCTCCAAAAGAGAATGCTAAGCAGTAATAGGAGAGACAGTTATGGCACAGAGAAATGATGAAAATACAGATATTCGCTATCTGAACCCTGTTACCGTGGAGGTAAAGAAGAAGAAATACTGCCGCTTTAAGAAGGCCGGTATCAAGTATATCGATTATAAAGATGCGGAATTTTTGAAGAAGTTCCTCAATGAGCAGGGCAAGATTTTGCCTCGCCGCCTTACAGGTACCTCTTTGAAGTTCCAGAAGAAAGTTGCGCAAGCAGTTAAGCGTGCCCGCCACCTTGCATTGCTGCCTTATGTTACTGACCTATTGAAATAAGGAGGAAGAGAAATGGAAGTTATTCTTAAAGACGATGTGCGCAAATTAGGCCACAAGAATGATATTGTAACCGTTAAGGATGGTTATGCAAACAATTTCCTCTTCCCAAGAGGTCTTGCAGTTATAGCAACTCCTTCTGCCAAGAAACAGCTTGCAGAAACAATGAAGCAGAGAGCCCACAAAGAGGCCAAGCTCGTTGCAGATGCTCAAGCACTTGCAGAAAAACTCAATGCAGTTTCTGTTACAATTCCTACTAAGGTTAGCCAGCTTGGCAAGATTTATGGCTCTGTAAACAACATTCAGGTTGCAGAGGCTCTTGCAAAGGAGGGTTATGAGATTGATAGAAGAAAGATTGAGCTTAAGGATGCAGAGAAAATCTCTGAGATTGGTACCTACAGCGCAATAATAGATCTTTACAGAGGCGTTGAGGCCACAGTAAAGGTTGTTGTGGTTGACGAGGAGGGTAAAGTTACCGAGGTGGTAAAAGAGGTTGTAGAGAAGGCTCCTAAAAAGGAAAAGAAAGCCAAGGCAGAAAAAACTGAAGAGGCTGCTACTGAGGCTCCTGCAGAGGAGAAGAAAGAGGAAAAGGCTGAGTAAATCTCCGCTCTTTGTAGAAAAACAGGGGGTGCCAAAATATTTTGGCACCCCCTTTCTCTATCCCACAGCTCACACGCAGCCACCATCGTCTCCCACATTTTAACATTTTTAAACCCCCGGCCGCTAAAGCGACTTTTTGGTCACTCCTATGTTATAATCAAGTTTAGCTCCTGAAGAGTGCGCAAAAAAGTGTTCTCAAATTTGTGAACATTCAATATTATTTGTAATTTTGTTATCAAATCATATTACAAACAACAAGATGATAGCCAATAATTTAGAGCCTCGTTATTTTAAGTATTTTAAAGCGAACAAAGAATAATACAATTATTAAGGATGAAGAGAAAGATATATAATAGATTTATATATGGGA
>CADBUS010000040.1 GCA_902797895.1 uncultured Bacteroidia bacterium
GACTAGCCGACAAGCGGATGTCTGCGGCTGGGACTGTGCTGCTCTTGCTTCTGTTGCAAGCAGTTTGTGTTTCTCATTATTACACTGACCTTCTGTCGGTTGGAAAGTTTTTAGAGGGGTTGTTAATTATGTTTACCACAAAGGTGTAAAGGCATTCGGAATATAGCGCAAAGAGGGACCGCTTGGCAGATAAACCACTGCAACCACATCAAATACAACCTCTTGCGATATTCTAAAACGCCTTACAAAAGCGTTGGCCGCATTTATTATGTTGCGCTGCTTTTGAATATCAATGGTAAGCTCAGGCTCAACAAGGGGGTGCAAATCCTCAGCACTACTTGCAACTTTGTTTAATACACCTCTGGAGCGCACCTCCACAATATGCAGAAACTCGCTGCCACCCAAGCCTTTAGCCTCAACCACTCGGCCTTCTGCATTCAAGAGAGGGCCTATGGCAATTATATCCAACTCCAAATGGCGGCATCTCCAATTTTTGGCAACAACTCTAAGGCCCTGCTCAGTAAGCCACTCACAAGCAAGCTGTTCCGCTTTTACTCCTTTATCTGAACTCCCCTTCTCTCTCTCGCTCATACCGCCGCCCTCCAAAAGAGCATTCCCTCTCTACTTACTACTTCTTATTAGTTGCCTTTTTGAAGGTTAAAAGCAAAGCTCCTTTAGGGAGATTCTCCCCCACCTTCGCATTTACCTCTTTTATAACTCCATCCATAGGCGAGGTTACAATATTGCGCATCTTCATTGCCTCATATATCATAAGTTTCTCACCCTTTTTTACCTTTTGACCTACCTTTACAAAAATCTCCAAAACCGAGCCCGGTATGTGTGAAAGTACCTGACAAGGGTCTGGAGCTTTCCAAGGCTTTCTTTCAAGAAACTTTTTGGTAAGATAGGTTTTATACTCGCGCCCCTCCTCAAGCAGGCGGAAATTCTTTTCAGATTCTCCGCCGGCCATAGAGACCTCAACCGCATCGCTAATCTCACCTATAGTGTGAAGCTCTTGAGCCTCTTGGGCCAACTGCTCCTCGTTCTGAGGAACAGGGGCCACCGCCTGAATTTTATTTTTACTTTCCGGCATAGTACAAACTCTTTTTGGTCAGACCATTAAAATGGTGGAATACCGTGCTTTTTCTTTGGTATTCCGGCATTCTTTTGCTGAGATATATCCAAAGACTGAAGTATAAATTGCCTTGTATCCGCAGGATTTATAACGGAATCTATATATCCCTTTGATGCTGCTACGTATGGATTTGCAAACTTGTCTTTATACTCTTTAACCTTCTGTTTGCGCATCTCCTCAGGATCTTCCGCCTCCATAATCTCCTTTCTGAAGATGATATTTGCTGCTCCCTGCGGCCCCATAACTGCAATCTCCGCAGTAGGCCAAGCAAATACAAAGTCTGCACGCAGGTGGCGGGAGTTCATTGCAATGTAGCCTCCTCCGTAAGCCTTTCTGAGTATTATTGTTATGGTTGGCACGGTAGCCTCAGAGTAAGCATAGAGCAACTTGGCCCCGTGGCGGATAACTCCGGCGTGCTCCTGATCTACACCCGGCAGATAACCCGGCATATCCTCAAGTGTAACGATAGGAATATCAAAAGCGTCGCAGAAGCGAATAAATCTTGCAGCCTTGTCTGAAGAGTCGCAATCCAATACACCTGCAAGATAGAGCGGCTGGTTAGCCACAAAGCCCACTGTGCGGCCATCTATACGGCCATATCCAACAACAATGTTCTTGGCCCAAAGTTCCTGTACCTCAAAGAACTCTGAGTTATCTACAATGGCCCTTATCACATTTCTGACATCGTAAGGCGCGGTAGGATCTACAGGCACAACCTTCTCTATATTATACTTTTTGTTTGGCTGAACCGCCTTTTTGAGCTCTGCCTTAACGCTGTTGTTTGCAGGCAGGTATGAGAGCAGGGTTTTAATCTGCTTAAAGCACTCATCCTCGCTCTCTGCAAAAAAGTGTGCATTACCGGTGGTCTCGCAGTGTACTCTTGCTCCACCCAAAGACTCCATATCTATCTCCTCTCCAAGCACAGATTTTATTACCTCCGGCCCTGTGATAAACATCTTGGAAATTTTATCTACCACAAATACATAATCTGTAAGTGCAGGGGAGTAAACCGCTCCGCCTGCGCAAGGGCCCAATATTACCGAAATTTGAGGTATCACGCCGCTGGCCAATGTGTTGCGGAAGAATATCTCTCCATAACCGGCCAAAGAATTTACACCCTCCTGAATACGCGCACCTCCGGAATCGTTTATTCCAATAAGCGGAATTCTCATTCTAAGTGCATAATCCATTATTTTGGTAATTTTTCTGGCGTGCATACTGCCCAACGAGCCGCCGGCTACGGTAAAGTCCTGAGCATAAATTGCCACAGGCTTGCCATTTATCTTTCCGGTGCCAATAACTACACCATCTCCGGCAAGATCTTTCTTTTCCATTCCGAACTCGCGGGCATCGTGCTGTATAAAGAGGTCGTACTCATAAAAGGTACCCTCATCCAGCAATTTGCGAATACGCTCTCTGGCAGGGAGTTTACCCATTGCAATCTGCTTGGCTATGGCTTTGTCTCCACCACCCTGCTGAGCCTGCTGCGTCTTAAACTGCAGTTCAGAAATCTTTTTACTAAATAAACTCATAACTTCAGGTTTTAGTCTGCGGCAAATATACAATAAAAAAATATAACAACTATGTTTCATTTTATTCACTGCAAATGTGTATATTCGCGGATGTTTTGCCCTTGGAGGGCTATTATTCAGTAATTCAATATTATTAAATATGTCATATTCATTTGCACAAAGACATATCGGTCCAAGAGAGGCTGATATACAACAAATGCTTAAGGTATTAGGCGTTAGCTCAATAGAAGAGCTTGTAAAACAGACCGTACCTCAAAACATACTTATAAACTCACCGCTTGCCTTGGATGCTCCAATGAGCGAGAGCAACTATCTCTCTCATCTTAAAGAGATGGTTGGCAAAAACAAAAAGTTCCGCTCGCTTATAGGGCAGGGCTTTTATGGTACAGGTGTTTTACCTGTTATTGTGAGAAATATTTTTGAAAACCCTTGCTGGTACACATCCTACACTCCGTATCAGGCGGAGATTTCGCAGGGCAGACTTGATGCTTTGCTTATATTCCAGACAGTTATAAGCTCCCTCACAGGCTTTGCTCTCTCAAACTGCTCTATGTTGGACGATGCGCAGAGCGCCGCAGAGGCTATGAGAGTTATGTACAATCTGCGCAGCAGAGATGATATCAAGGCCGGCAAAGATGTTCTGTTTGTAGATACAGAGGTGTTTGCGCAGGTTAAGAGCGTTCTCAGAACACGAGCAGAAGGGCTTGATATAAAGATTGTTATGGGAGATTTCCGCACTTGGGAGATTGATTCTAAGTGCTTTGGAGCCATAGTTCAGTACCCTGCTGCAGATGGAGCTGTTAGAGATTACACAGAGTTCTGCAATAAGATACACGCAGAGGGTGGAAAGGTTACCGCCTATTGCGATTTGCTCTCTCTTGCAGTGCTTAAAGAGCCTGCCGCCTGGGGAGCAGATATTGCTGTTGGAAGCACTCAAAGGCTTGGCCTCCCGATGGGTTATGGCGGCCCTGCTGCCGGATTCTTGGCAACAAGAGAGGAGTATAAGAGAAATATTCCGGGCCGTATAATAGGTATTACTGTAGATAGGCTTGGTAACAAGGCATTCAGGCTTGCTTTGCAGACTCGCGAGCAGCATATCAAGAGAGAGAAGGCAACCTCAAATGTCTGCACCGCTACCGCCCTTATGGCTACAATGAGCGGAATGTATGCGGTTTACCACGGGCCTGAGGGGTTGAAATCCATAGCTCGCAACGGTGAGCTCTTTGCCCACAGAGTTGCCTCCCATCTTACAGAGGCAGGCTACATTTTAACCAACGAGGAGTTCTTTGACACTATCGAGATAAAAGGTAAAAAAGATGCTGCCGGAGGCTTTGTTAAACTTGATACAGAGGCTATTAGAAAAGCGGCTGAGGCAGAGCGCATAAACTTCTACTACACAAACTGCGGCAGAATAAGAATCAGCTTTGATGAGCTAAGCTGCAAAGAGGAGGCTCACAAGATTCTGAAAGTGTTTGGTGTAGAGCCTTGCTGCCACAATGGCAGTGGCAAGAATAACCATTGCCCTGCAGAGCGCACCTTTATGAAGAGGGAGAGTGCCTACCTCACACAGCCGGTATTCAACTCATACCACAGCGAGGCCGCTATGACCAGATTCATAAAGATGCTTGAGAGAAAAGATATATCTCTTACTCACTCTATGATTCCGCTTGGCAGCTGCACTATGAAGCTCAACGCAGCTGTGGAGATGATGCCGCTTAGCTGGAGTGAACTTACTAACGTTCACCCTCTTGCACCAAAAGACCAGGTGGAGGGATATATGCAGCTTATCCACGAGCTAATGCACGATTTGGAGGTAATTACAGGATTTGACGCCTGCTCTCTGCAGCCTAACTCAGGAGCAGCTGGAGAGTATGCCGGCCTTACCACAATAAAGAGGTTCTTTGATGCCAA
>CADBUS010000041.1 GCA_902797895.1 uncultured Bacteroidia bacterium
ATTGTATCTCGGTTAAGATTGGTAAGGTCTATCAACTTGCCACTTTGTGTAGCGGCTTCAATCTCTTCTGCCCCAAGTTGCTCGGCATCCTTATAGCCTGCCGCCAAAAGCAACTCCTTGAGATTGACAAAGCAATGAGCCTTGCGGGCCAGTATTCTCTCCGTTACTCCTGCTGAGACTGAGTTGCTTACCCTTGTATCAGAGAGAGATAAATCTACCAAAAAGAGCCTCTTTGCAGAGATGATTCCTAACATCTTTTGCCTCTTTTCAGATAGAATATCTTGGCTGATCTCTATACTGGCTGGGTTTACCATATAGTTTTCTGTAAGAGTTGCAATCTCCTCTCTGCCAAAGAATAGGCGGAATTTACTCATTTCGTTTCCATTGTATCGGTTGCAGTAGAAGACTCCATCGGGGCAAGTGCCTTTGGCATAAATAATCTCGCTCGCACCGCGTGGTGCAGATGTCATATCTCCTGAATATATGGTATCTCCGGTATTGTAATTATCGTTCCAACCGGTTTTTATCCCCCTCCAGCTGATAAAGCTAAGGTCAAAGTCTTTAGCTCCCCAATCATCTCTCCAATATATGCCAAAAAAGTTATGTTCTGCTGTTGCGTAACTGGAGCCGAACGGTATGTTGCCAATAAAGTTCTTTTCAGAGGCCGGTGCGGCAAGTTCCAACTTTTGTGGAAATTTTACAATGCAAGCCTTTGGGGCTATATTCTGCAACAATCTATTTCGCAGAACTTTATAAAGGCTGTTGTAATAATCCTTAAACTCTCTGAAACTCTCCTGCCCACCTTGCTTTACCTCCTTTATAAAAGCCTTGCCGTTGCGTATTATGTAGAGTTGTTCAAAATTCTTCCCATCTGCAATAAGAAGTCTCTCAGAGATAGCCTGCATAAGCCTAATAATCTTAAAATTAGATAGCTCTACTACCCTCTTTTCAACCTCCTCCAAACTGCACTCAGCACTTAGAACACTCTCCCCAAAACCTATTTTCATAGGAGTATGAAACTTCTGAGCCAACCGCCTTATCTTGTTAATTATATTTCTGTTAGGGCTTGGCTCTGTGCGCATCTTTTTCAATACCGGATCAAACTGGCAGGTGCTCTTGTTGCGGAATGCAAGAAAAAGAGGTTTGAACCTGTAAAATATGGAGGCAAGTTTCTCCAACTCCACTTGATTCAACTTATTAAAGTCAAATTTCCCTACATTGTTTATTATCATAGAGACAAGAGCATCAGACTTTATCAGAAGAGTCTGCCAGGTTGCTTTATAGACTATAAACCTGAGGAGTTCTATAGGTTTTGAGGGTCTTATACCCAGAGCATCTGAAATTATTACAAGTGCCTCGCGGTTTATTATGCTCTCTATATCTATTTCAGATGGGTAAAAACTTTCTGCTGTTGCAAAGGTAGCAGAAGATGCGGCAAGGCCATTTTTATGGTAAGAGAGTATATGGTTGCAGAGCAGTTTTACTGTATCGCTTTTTAGAGCTATTGGGCTGCAAATCATTGCCATACACCTATCATACAGATCTTCTTCGGATATTTTGGCAATAAATTTATAAGAGGCAAAATCAAGCTCAAACTCCCTCTCTTTGCCCACATCGGGATTGGGAATAAATCCGTAACCGGCGGTAAAGTCTGTGCCGTATGTTGTTGAATAATGCTCTATCTGATCCCAAAAAAGTTCAAGCCGGTTCTTTGCTCTAACATCTCCCCAAGTGGCATAAAAAGTGGAATTAGCATCAAATTTTTCTCCTCTTAAAAACTCCTCCACATCTCTATTCAATACCTGAGGATCAATAATATAGCCAAGTTTGAGCGCCCTTAGCTGCAAAGCCCTTGTGTCATTCACCAATGGCGAATCCGCTAATGCACAGTTAAAAAGTTTTATCAGTTTATAATCCATACTGTCAATAAAAAAAAGACCGCGGAAAGTAATCAAGGCCAATGGCCTTGTCGTAATACGAATATAGGAACTTTCTATGCGGTCTTAAAGGTTTTCTATAACAAATATAAGAATAATAATTATACCTTAAAAATAAGAAAAGCCTACAAAGCAGATAAGCAGGTGGGAAATAGCATTTTAGCATAATGGGGAATTGATATAAGTTTCCTTTTCAGAAAAAAAGTTTCATATAATGATAACATTTTTGATACTTGTGCGTCTATATGTACGGATATGGTTTTGTGCACAATCAATCCTTTAAAAGAAGATTGTTAAATGTTATGTTTATTTAATTATGATAACAGTAAGTATAAATAAAATGTGGAGACGAAACTTTTTAAGTTTAGCCTTAATTATTCTGCTGCCTTTTAGCTCTATAGCAAAAGATAGCAATGAGAAGAGAGTAAAGCAGAATGTAAACGCTTTGATAAGCTCTTGTAAAAACTATAATGGGGTTGAGGTTTTAAACTTAGGGTGGTTTGCCACATCTATAGCAAAAGGTGTTGTAAAATTTGCCTCTGACAATAGTGCGAACAATAACGA
>CADBUS010000042.1 GCA_902797895.1 uncultured Bacteroidia bacterium
ACCGAACTTTCTTAAACTGTTGCGTGTTAGAGGAATACCCATACGCTTTGCCTCCTCTAACATAAAGAGCATATAGATGAGCACTCCGTCTGCATCTTGGGTGCGGGCCATCTGATGGGTATGCCCCCAAAACTCCTCTGTCTCCCTTCCAACGGCTTTTATAAATGAGTACTCCTGCATATTGCCAGGAGCAAGAGTACCGTCGAAATCGTAAATAAGTGCAACGATAGGGTTATTGCTCTTTCTGCTCGTTCTCTTTTTCTCCATCTTCATACTCCTTAAAATTAACGGTTATTTTTTCCTCTATCATAGCTCGGCAAGATATGGCCTCTTTTATGCCAAACTCCTCTAACTTAGCAATATCCTCTTGCGAGCCAATCCCTCCGCTTGCCATTACATTAAGGCGCGGAAAACGCTCAGCAATCTGCTTGCACTCTTCGGCAGAGCAGCCCTCCAAAGTTCCCTCCTGGCCGATGTGCTTAACTATCAGATTTTTAAGTCCATCTTGCAGATAGCCTCTAAGCAGCTCGTCCAAATCTCTCTCCACCTTCATCTTCCATCCCTTTACGGCAAGGGTATTCTTATTCTCTGCAAAGTCGGCTTCAAAGATGAGAGCATCTCCTCCAAAACACTCTAACCAATAGGTGAATACATTAGGTTGGAGTATAGGTATGGATGAGCAGATTACCCTCTCCGCTCCATTAGCAAGAGCAGCTTTAAGTGCCTCACGATTCTTTATTCCTCCACCGAAAGTTACCTTGAGAGAGGTTTTTTCTGCAATCTCCTTTAGGGTATCAAATATGGTGGGAGAGTTGGTTTTTGCGCCCTGCAAATCTATAAGCTCAATTCTCTTAAAGCCTTTGCTTTCATATATTTGTGCATACTCCAATGGTGTAAGCGGATATGTTTTGCAGTTTTTGGGCTCTCCCTTTTTCAAACTCACGCATCTGCCTCCAAGTATGTGTAGTGCAGGTATTATCTCTATCATAGTACTCTTTTGAATCTGTTTAGTAACTCTCTCTTTAGAAAATCAGAAAAGTGCAGAGAATAGATCCTCCTGTGGCGGCTCCTCTCTTTTTCTCTTTTTGCTCTTAGATGGGCTGTCTTTCTCTTTTTTAGCCTTTTGAATTGCAGGTTGCGGCTCGGCAGCTATAATGTCTGCAACAATTTGCTGCATCTTTTCCACCGCTCTCTCGGCAATTCTTGCCGGCGAAATAACAGTAACGCAAGGGTGGTGGCTATAGAGCCATCTGTAGAACTCGTTGTTAGGAATTATGGAGAGTTTGAAGGTGTAGTTGCTCTCCTCATCTTTGCCCATCAGCTTCTGACTCCTGTGTATTGGGTTGAGCATCAGATATTGCGCCAAAGTGTTCTTAACCCTTATTGTAATATCCTCTTTTTGGTCAGACGGATGCGAGATTCCCACAATGTCTGCAAAATAGCTTTGCGCATCAAAGGTGTAATTTGGTGGGAATGGGAGTATTGCGTATGAGTAGCTGTTTACGCAATCCATTGTTATATGGCTGATTTTATCCTTTCCCTCCTCATATCCCATCAGGTACCAGCGGCCCATATATGGCTTTAGATACATAGGGTAGAATATAATCTCTTTAGGGATAGGGGAGTTTTCTGTATAGTAACTCAGGCTTAGCACTTTGCGATGGATAATTGCATCCTTTGCAATATCAAGATAGTGGCCGCCTGAAGTCTTTGGACAGGCAGGAAGCTCAATCTTTTCCGCAGAGCCGCTAACCTTGTTTTCTATAACGCTTCTAATCATTCTCTCCGCTCCCTCCAAACTCTCCATACCGGCCATTCTGCTGTAACGGCCAATGGTTTCTGCAATCTCTGAAAGGGGAGCGAGATTGGTCTGCTTCACATTTGCGTTGCCTATTGAGTAGTTAGGATCTTTATATCTGTAATATTTTTGTTCATAGACAATTATAGGAGCGTTGTAGCCCTTTTTCTTGTCTCTCATAAATTGCAAGTCCAGCTGCACGGTTCTGGTGGAGACGGTAAAGTTATCTTTTAGTTTAACCTTGCTGTTCTCCTTTACTGCCTTAGTACAGGCGGCAATAAGATCTGCAAGAGAGTATTTGTGTGCAGTATCTCTCAAGCAGGCATCTATTGTAATGTGCCTCAGCAGTGCATTGGATGTTACAGACATAATTGTACAATTGTTTTGCGCAAAAGTACAAAAAATATCTAATAATTACAAAGTTAGAGGTAAAATACGCATTGAATATGCGTTACTCTGCAATTTTGTGCTGCCCCTCTTCATATTCAGATAGTTTGTGAGAGAGGGTTTGGAGCAGAGCCTTGCCCTTTAGCACTCTGAGAGAGTTTGCCGCCTCTTGCGCCTGTGCTGCTTCATCGTTTTGCAAAGCCCTATGCGTTGCCTCCACAACACTACTTTGTTCCAAATCATACGAGGTTGAGCCGAGGGTGTCTGCTACCATAAATCCCCCCTTATAGCAACTGAAAGCGGTTGGAGTGGTGTAGCTTGGGGAGAATATGTTGCGGCTGAAAGGAAAGAGGCTGTTATCCATTCCGAGTTGCGCAAGCAAAGTAGCCCCAAAATCGCTCTGATTCATAATTGTCTCAATTCTTTTGCCGCTCTCCTTTATTGCTCCTCCGCTCCAGAGCATTTTGCAGCGGAAATACTCTTTAGAGTAGTTTTTTGTGTTGTAGAGCATATTATGGTCCGGCATAATAACTATAAGCAGATTATCCCATAAGTTGCTCTTTTTTAGGCTGCTTATTAGTTTTCCGAGTTGCTTGTCTGTATGGGCGGCTGCATTATAGACCTTGTTTTGCAGCAGTTTTTCCGGAACATCAAACGGCTCGTGGCTGCTGAGAGTCAAAAAAGCGTAAAAAAACAAGCTATCGGGATTATTAGAGAGCTGTAACAGCTCTTGCTGCAGATGATTGAATGTTATGGCATCATCAACTCCCCACTTATTTGTTCGCTGCTGCTCTTTTGTAAAATCTATATCTGCGGTAATGTTTGTAAAGCCGTTGGTTAGCAGATAACCCTTTGTGTTTGTGAAATTTATATCTCCGCCATATAGGAAATGAGTGGAGTATCCTCGCTTTGCAAATTGCTCCGTAAGGCCGGGCAGGGCGGCAACTATCTTAGGCTGCTTCATTATTGATAGCTCCGGAAAAGCCGGAAATGCGCTGAATATGGTTGCAGTCCCTCTATCGGTACGATAGGAGTTGCAGTAAAAATTTGTAAAGCAGATGCTCTCGCTCTCTATTTTAAGATATTCAGGTACAACATCTTCTGCACTATAACCCTCTGCGGTGGGAGAGGTGAAGGCAGAGCCAAAGCTCTCCATCTCTATAATAAGTATGTTTGGGTGCGTAGTTTTAAGCAGAGTATCTGTGATAGAGAGATCTTTGCTGCCGGCAAAGAACTCTGCCGCTATTGTTTCCGCTTTTTCATCTTCAATATAGCGATGGAGTTTTTTATAATCTTTGCTTTTGCCAACAGATGAGAAGAGGCTGAAAGCCGGATTAACAGCACTATGGTTAAGATATTGGTTATTAGAGAAATATACCCTGCCAACATTCATAGTGGACTCTTTTGTGCCTCCTCTTATTGCAAGAAAAAGCAGCGCACCGGCTATAAGTAGAGCTATGGTGGAGAGTACTCTGTTGATTGGTGTGCCGCTGTGGTTATAGTTGCCGTTATGGTCAAATCTTTTTGGAGTTACTCTGTTGAGAGCAATGTGATAGAGCTTGGCTATGGCGATAATTGCCAATATCCTAATTACTATGTACCAGATAGATACGCTTGCTGCCGCCTCTTGGGGAGTTGAGAGATAGAGGAGCGCGGAGGCGTCTAATTTGTACTGCCAAAAAGGGTAGAGCGATATATCCGCCACAAATATAGTTGCCAATAGCAGGGAGACTATTATATGGTATGGCTGTAATACTTTGCGCGGGTTGAAATTTCCTCTCCACCAGAGGCTTACAATAGCCACCAATAGCGGAATGGCGGTAATGTAGGCGGCAGTTGAGAGGTCCTGTACAAAACCGTGATATACAACCCTGAGCCAGTCTGCAAACCCGTAGCTTTCCTCTCCCTTTGTAAATAGCATAAAGAGAGGCTTTTGCAGAGCAAAAATCACAAGCAGATGGAGGTAGTATTTTATTAAGTAATAGATTCTCGCTATCATTCTATTATGAGCTTCTTTACCTTTGGAATGTAATGTATGTTATTCTCTCTAAAGTAGTTGTGGTTTTCAGATTCATCTATCGGGAGCAGTTGGAATTTCTCTATGCTCTTACCGATAGCCAATACCATAAGCGGCTCATACCCATCCAAAGCCTCTGCCGATGCGTAACCGCTCTGCGCAGATGCCTCTTTTTTAGGCTTTTGTCCCTGCTTTTGTGAGTTGTTTACAATCTCCGTAGCCCTCTCTTTGTTAAATGCTCCTATACAGATTCCGTTAAGCCCCATATCTACAGCCTTCAAGAGCATACTTTGAGCGGAGATGCCCAAATCTACATCGGTCCATCTGTTGGGCTTAGCTATGGAACAGATTATTATATAGGCGTTTGGCTCAGTGCCTGGGAATGGCAGGTTCAGTTCGGGCAACGCTCCGCCAAGTTTAATATATTTGGTAAACTCGGCTGCCTGCTCGCCTATAAGCGGCTTGAATCTTAACACCTGTTGATTGCGTGAAGAGGGGATAAGCCTGTTTACATCTATAATCTGCTCCAACTCCTTGAGAGTTACCTTATAAGAGGAATCATACCCCCTGCAGCTACGGTTTTTGAGCAACAGATTATCCAACGAGTTTTTGGCTTTGCCTGCTGCTTTTGCTCCTGCTGCGCTCTTTGTCTTTAAGCCAGCCTTGCGGCCTTTTGCCAGCCTCCCACTCTCCAAATCCTCCATCTTCTTTCCTAAATAATTATCTGCCATAGTTTTATCTTCTAAATGTAATTATCTGCTATGCGGTACATTAATTATAACATCTCCAAGAGCCACAGAAATGCTCGCTAAAGTCTTGGTAGTAAAGTTATGGTGCCCTGTGAGCCATTGGGATTCATCATTATACTTTTATCTGTGCAAAGATAATAATTATTCAAGGGGGTGAGTTATTAATGCGTTAGTAAGGGTTTTATCTCTTTCTCAAAAATGGTGCGTTCTATGATGCGGTAGTGGGGGTGGTAGGTGTTGCGGTACTGGGGGGAGTGGCTGATGGCATATCTGCCCTGCGATAGAAGCTGCTCTATAAAGTGCTTGTCCTCAGCATAGTGTGGGAGATTAAGCTGCATATCTTCAATAGTGGAGATTATCTGCTGCCATCTGCCGCGCCACTTTTCAACAGATGGGCGTTCTGCATTATTAGCGCTACGGATAAAGGCATCAAGCAGAAGTTCCTTTGATATAAGGCTCTCTTTTACCGCCTTCAAACTTACTCTTACATATCTGCCCTCAATTCCGCAAGGCTCATATAACCAATCCATAAGCCCATTTGTTTCTAAAGAATTTAACTCCTCATCCAAATAGTTTTTAACTCTCTGCCTATCGGAAACAAGATGCTCTGCTCCCATATAGTCTTGAAAACAAGATTTGTAAATATCCAACAGCCGAGCCTCTGGATACTCCTGTAGTACTTTTGTGATAAATTGCTGAATATTTTTAGTTTGCAGTTGTTGATGCGCTTGTGTCTGTGAACGCTCTTGCGTATGCTTTTGCACCTGTGCCCTTGCTGATGTGGGTATCATTTTGCAACTCATAATGCACGCAATCAATATCGCCAATATCCTCATAGTCATATCTTTTAATTTATCGACAAAATCACCTGCTACAAAAATAGTCTATTTTTTTGTAACTTTACGGCAATAAAGTAAGCAGGTTTCTGCAAGAAACAGTATATGTTCAAAACCATTCTTAAAGAGGTAAAGCAGTATAAGAGTGCGGTTATTCTTACTCCTGTATGGACGGGGGCAGAGGTGGTTATGGGTGTGCTGATACCGTATGTAACTGCCTCAATTATAGACAAAGGGCTTGGGCAAGCCAATATGGCGAATGTATATAAGTATGGCCTTTTGATGGTTTTGATGGCTACTTTGAGTATGGTGTTTGGAATACTTGCCGGCAGATACGCCTCATACTCATCTACCGGAGTGGCTGCAAATCTGCGAGATGCAATGTACCGTAATATACAGCGCTTCTCCTTTAGCGATATAGACAAGTTCTCTACAGCGGGATTGGTTACCCGTATGACCACAGATGTGGCCAATGTGCAGAGCGCCATACAGATGCTTTTGAGAACATCATTCAGAGCGCCTCTCAATCTTATATCGAGCCTTGTGATGTGCTTTTTTATACACCCCTCACTATCAATCATATTTGTGGTTGCGATGGCGGTTTTGGTGGTGGCACTTGCTTTTCTTATAACACGTGCAGCCAAACTCTTTCAGGAGATTTTCAAAAAATATGACGAGCTCAACTCCGTTGTTCAGGAGAATGTTTCTGCGATAAGGGTTGTAAAGGCTTTTGTGCGAGAGAATCACGAACTTAGCAAACTCGATAAGGCAGCCCTTTCGCTCTATACGCTGAACATTAAGGCGGAGAGCTTAATGGCTCTGAACCACCCTGTTATGAACTTGGTGGTATATGGCTGCATTATCTCAATATCGTGGTTTGGGGCCCACTTTATTGTGCAAGGCACTCTTACCACCGGGCAGTTGGCCTCCCTCTTCTCGTATGTTATGATGATAATGATGTCTCTGATGATGCTCTCTATGATTTTTGTGCAGATTACAATGAGTGCGGCGAGCGTTAAGAGAATTGCGGAAGTTATTGAGGAGGAGCCTGATATGTATAATCCCGATACTCCTATCTACAATATTGCAGATGGGAGCGTGGAGTTTGAGAATGTTTATTTTTCCTATCAGAAAGGGGGCGATTATGCTTTGGAGAATATCAATCTCAAGATAGAGGATGGCCAAACTATCGGGATAATAGGAGGTACAGGTAGCGGCAAATCCTCCTTAGGCTCTCTTATATGCCGCTTATATGATGTTAGTGAGGGAGTTGTGAGAGTTGGTGGAGAGGATGTGAGGCGTTACGATATGGAGAGCTTGCGCAAAAATGTTGCGGTAATATTGCAAAAGAGCCAACTCTTTAGCGGTACTATTTTGGAGAATTTGCGCTGGGGCAAGGAAGATGCCACCGAACAGGAGTGTCGCCAAGCCTGCATAAGTGCCTGTGCAGATGAGTTTATATCTGCCCTGCCGGATGGTTACAATACTCAAGTAGAGCAGGGGGGAGCAAACTTTTCGGGAGGTCAGAGGCAGAGGCTCTGCATAGCGAGAGCGCTTTTGAAAAGACCTAAGATCCTGATTTTGGATGACTCTACCTCTGCTGTGGATACAGCCACAGATGAGAAAATCAGGCGTACTTTTGCAGAAAATATACCGGGTACTACCAAAATAATAATATCTCACAGAATACTCAGCATAGAGCGTGCAGATAAAATTGTGGTTATGGAGGATGGAAAGGTTGTAGGGTTTGATACTCATGATAATCTGCTAAGTAGCTGCGAGATATATCAGGAGCTTTACAAGATGCAGAGTTCCGATGGCGGCGGCGATTTTGATAACCCTAATTGATGTTGGCAAAATGAGAGGTAATCCGTTTAACAATAAGGAGAAGGGCGACAGGGGAGCCGCTGCAACCTCTGCCGCTCAGATGAGCAGAGGAGAGAAGCTCTCTACTGTGGCAAGGCTCTTTAGGCTGATATTCAAGCAGAGCCGTTGGAGAATTGCCATTGTGCTGCTCTGCATTCTTATCTCCACTCTTGCCACCTTGGCCTCTACACTCTTTACAAGGAGTTTGATAGATAAGTATATAGCTCCTATGCTTGGAGCGGCAAATCCTGATTATCAGCCACTTGCTATGGCATTGATAAAGCTCTCGGTGGTGCTTATAATAGGTGCGGCCGCTGCATATCTATACAATCTCATAATGATTTATGTGAGCCAGGGTACTCTCAAAACCTTGAGATACACCCTCTTTGAGCATATGGAGCGCTTGCCGCTCAGCTACTTTGACTCTCGTTCGCACGGCGATATAATGAGCGTATATACCAACGATGTAGATACATTAAGACAGGTGATAGGGCAGAGCATACCGCGCCTGTTCCAATCGCTGGTTACAATAATTTCAACCCTCGTGAGTATGGTGGCATTGAGCTTGCCTTTATCTGCAATATCTATCGCGATGGCAATTATTATGTATTTTACTACCAGAAAATTAGGTGAGCTTTCCAAAAAATACTTTACCCAGCGGCAAAAGAATTTGGGGGCGGTGAACGGTTATATAGAGGAGATGGTGCAGGGGCAGAGAGTTATTAAGGTTTACAACTATGAGCGTAAGGCGATTGAGGGGTTTTCTCTGATTAACGAGAGGCTGCGCTCAAGCGTATATAACGCCAATAAGGTGGCGAACATAGTTATGCCTGTAAATGGCAATTTGGGGAACTTGGGCTACGTGTTGATAGCCATTGTGGGTGCTCTTATAGCAATATCGGGTACAAATGTCTGGTATTTAGGAGGTTTAGATGGCTCTCTGCTTACTTTGGGTACATTGGTGGCCTTTCTTACACTGCATAAGAATTTTACAAGGCCGGTATCTCAAATAAGTAACGAGATTAACAGCATTGTTATGGCAAGTGCCGGAACAGACAGGGTTTACGAGCTGTTGGATCAGCCGCGTGAGAGCGATAGCGGAAAAGTTACTTTGGTAAAGCAGGGGAGCGGCGAATGGTTTTGGCAAAAGCCGGCGGTTGAGAGTATAGTTCCCGATGCGGGGGGTATAAAAGAGGGCAAAACTCCGGGGAATAGTGCAGAAACCACTCATTTGCAGATAGATTACTCTGAGGAGGAGTACTCTGTGGGTACTTTCTCCAAGATGCAAAACAGTTGCACTTTGAGAGTGCCGCAAAAGGGGCTTGTTTCACTCAAAGATGTGGATTTTGGCTATGTGGAGGGGAAGCAGGTGCTTTTTGATATAAATCTTACAGCATATCCTGGTCAGAAGATAGCCTTTGTTGGTGGAACAGGGGCCGGTAAAACCACAATTACCAACCTGATTAACAGATTCTACGAGATACAGAGCGGAGAGATTGTCTATGATGGATTTGATATACGCGATATAGAGAAAGATTCTCTGCGCCGCAGCCTTGGAATAGTGCTTCAGCAGACCAATCTCTTTACGGGAAGTGTGATGGATAATATCAGATATGGGCGCTTGGATGCAACAGACCGCGAGTGCATAGAGGCAGCGAAACTTGTTTGCGCAGATAGCTTTATAAAGCGTTTGCCAAATGGTTATAATACTGTTATAGAGGCAGATGGTGGTAATCTCTCGCAAGGAGAGAGGCAGCTGCTCTCCATAGCGAGGGCCGCAGTAGCCTCTCCGCCTGTGCTTATACTGGACGAGGCAACCTCCTCCATAGATACACGCACAGAGCGGCTCATACAACAAGGTATGGACTCTTTAATGAAAGGGCGCACCACCTTTGTAATAGCCCACCGCCTCTCAACCATCCAAAATGCAGACTACATTATGGTTATGGATAGAGGCCGCATTATCGAGCGCGGAAAACACAACGAGCTTCTTGCCCAAAAGGGCAAATACTACGAACTCTTCACCGGCAACCAAATAGTCGGATAGTTCTTTTATCTATCGGATATTTTCTGTATGGAGAGTCTTAAAAAACATAAACGATATAATACTTTTATGTATCAGCTGTTTGGTCGCTCTACTTTCTGGAATTATTCCAATTGACCATAATTTTTCTTTTCAACGAGCCTTTTCTTTCTTCCCATTTTTTGTATTAGGGTTGATATTTAGAAAACGTGAACTAATGTCTAAAATTAATCATATACACTACATATATGCGCTTGTGGTTTTTGTTGTTGGACTTGTAATAGTCCGGAAATTTCCCGTATATATGCCCAAAGAGCATTATTTAACTTGGCGCGATCCTATTTATCGTGCAGTTCAATCAACTCTTGCAATGCTTCTAACTCTCTCCGTTATTAGAATAACAAGATGGAAATTTGTTGAAAATTTAGCTAAATTTGGAACATACACATTATGGATTTATATTGGCCATACTTACCTTTTGATAATTGGAAAAAAGGTTTTCCCTTTCTTTGGCATATCATTTAACTTATTCTCTGCGGTTATGGTCGCTTGTATATATTGTGCATTTTTTATTTGGATGGCTAAGCTGTATCAGGCAATACATATACATAGAAATAGTTTAAACTCACTCAAAAAGCAGCAATCGAATCTGAATTAATGTATATGTAATAACTCTATAATAGTAGCCTCCCTTTGAGTTTACGACATATTTTGCAAAATGTAAAATAAGCATTACATTTATACTACGAAAATGTAAAATAGTGTTTGCATATATGGGGCTTTGTGGGCATTTGCTTTTTTGTATTAAGAAATTCTAAAACATAAGTTATGGTAATAGTTAAGAGGTATTATGATGCCTTTGCGGCAAATTTGGCAAAGGGGATGTTGGAGAATGAGGGTATTATTGCGGCGGTGCTGCATCAGGACTCTCCATACGCCGGCATTGGAAGCAAATTCACAATAGAT
>CADBUS010000043.1 GCA_902797895.1 uncultured Bacteroidia bacterium
CCCACTAAAGCTGAAACCGCTACCCACCAACTTTAAGTTTATTCGGCTGCCAAACAGCAGCCAAATAAACTACATCTTTAAACCCCCAGCCGCTAAATGCGGCAGCCCCCTATAGGGGGCATACGGCCCTATACAGGGCCGGGCAGCTAAAGCTGCCTATCGCCAAATTTTTTACATATTATTTGCACAAAGGCCATCGCACACCAGCCCCACTAAAGCTGAAACCGCCATTAGAGGCAAAAAAAAGATGCCGGATTAATCCGGCATCTAATATACCCTATCGCGATAAAGATTAGTTCAAATAGTAAACAATTGTTGTTACCACTCTAACCTTTTTGATGTACTCTGTTGTCTCGTCCAAATCCTCTATTGAGAACTGCCCCTGAGTTGCGGTTTTGATTTTACCGAGTTTGCTGTTGCTGTCCTCTGCAAACTTAATTGCAGAAGCACGAGCATTCTTGGTTGCCTCCTCAATCATAGAAGGTTTAAGTTCACTCAAACCGGTAAACTCATAACTTGCCCAGTCTGAGATTATTATACCCTCTTTAAGCATTGCGCTGGTAAGCTCCTTGTTCAAACCTCTTACCACATCCACCTTCTTTGTAGAAATTGTGAAAGACTCGTTGATTTGGTAGTTGTACTCAGGCTTGTTGTTTGAGTAGGCGTAGCTCTGCTTAAGATTTGTAACGCTTGGAGAAGATTCAAAAATTTCATCTGCGCTTAAACCTTTGCTAATGAGATAGTTCTTAATAGTAGTAGCATTCTGATCCAAAGAGGCATACAGAGATGTCAGATCATTGCCCATTCTCCCAAATGAGATGCGCCATACAACCTTGTCTGCATTTACCTGCTGTTCAGAGAGTCCCTTAACGGCAACAACCCTCTCCATTGATTTGAATTTAATGATACCGCTCCTAAGAGCCAAGCCGCCAAGTGCTATGCCAATGGCAAGAATCAAGGCAGCCAAAACTTTTCCATTTCCTTTGTTTTCCATAATTCCAAATTTTAGTGTTTTTGATACTTTTTAATGCAAAGTTTTGGACAAAGTTATAATATTTTTTCAAAGTTACTAACTTTGGCGCTGCAATTAAAAAAAGAATTATTATGATGATTATAGATGTAACAGGGAGAGAGATTCTCGATTCGAGAGGCAATCCCACCATTGAGGTAGAGGTAGTTTTGGATTCAGGCGCAATAGGCGTAGCCGCTGTTCCTTCAGGTGCTTCAACCGGTGAAAACGAGGCTATAGAGCTCAGAGATAAAGATGCCAAGCGCTATGGCGGCAAGGGAGTTCTTAAAGCTGTAGATAATGTAAATAAAATTATTGCACCAAAGATTCTTGGAATGGATGCCCTGCAACAGAGAGAGATAGATGCTCTTATGATAAAGTTGGATGGTACAAAGAACAAGGCAAAACTTGGCGCAAATGCAATACTCGGAGTATCGCTCGCCGTAGCAAAAGCTGCCGCAGAGGAGCTCTGTGTGCCTCTCTACAGATATATCGGTGGCACCAACGCACATATTTTGCCGGTGCCTATGATGAACATTATAAACGGCGGAGCACATTCAGATGCCCCTATAGCATTCCAGGAGTTTATGATTCGCCCGATAGGAGCCAAAAATGAGGCAGAAGGAGTTAGGATGGGAGCCGAGATTTTCCACGCACTCAAGAAAGTTCTCAAAGCTCGCGGCCTCTCTACAGGGGTTGGCGATGAGGGTGGTTTTGCCCCTGCGCTAAAGGGTATCAACGATGCTCTCGATTGCATTGTAGAGTCCATTGCTGCAGCAGGTTACAAGAGTGGTAAGGATGTTACCATTGCTTTGGATTGCGCAGCCAGCGAGTTCTCTGTAAAGAAGAACGGCAAGTTCTCATACGATTATTCACAGCTCAACAACGGAGCAAAGAAAGATCCTAAAGGTAAGCTGCTTACAGCAGATGAGCAAGTTGAATATCTGGCGCAGCTTTGCAAAAAATATCCTATTGATTCCATTGAGGATGGTATGGATCAGAACGATTGGGAAGGTTGGGTAAAACTTACCAAAGCTATTGGAGATAAAGTACAACTTGTTGGAGATGACCTCTTTGTAACAAATGTTGAATATCTTGCAAAAGGTATCAAAAAGGGTGCCGGTAACTCTATATTGATAAAAGTTAATCAGATAGGCTCTCTTACAGAGACTTTGGATGCAATTGAGATGGCTCATCGCAACGGATATACAACTGTAATCTCTCACCGTAGCGGAGAGACAGAAGACACTACCATTGCAGACATTGCAGTTGCTACTAACAGCGGACAGATAAAGACCGGTTCACTCAGCCGCACAGACCGCGTTGCCAAATATAATCGCCTTATGAAGATTGAGTTAGAACTCGATAAGAGAGGCGCATACGGATACAAGAAGATAAAGTAAATTGAGTACGAAACGAGGGGTTTGCCCGCTACTGCTATTATGCAAAGAGCTCGGCAAACCTCCTTTTTTTATTCTGCACCAATAGCATATTTATGGATAAGAAAGATTTGATGAGAAGGGCCATCCAACTCTCCGATGAGAGTGTTGAGAGAGGCGGCGGACCGTTTGGTGCCGTAATTGCCCGCAATGGTAAGATTATAGCAGAGGGCTCCAACAGCGTAACGCTTAACTGCGATCCTACCGCCCACGCAGAGGTAACGGCCATTAGAAATGCTGCCCAAAAAATAGGGAGTTTCGACCTCTCCGGCTGCGAGATATACACCTCTTGCGAGCCTTGTCCAATGTGCTTTGGTGCAATATATTGGGCACATTTAGATAAAATTTACTACGCCAACAACCGCAAGGATGCAGCAAAAATAGGTTTTGATGATGATTTTATCTATCACGAGATAAAGCTCAGCCACAAAGAGAGGGAAAAGGCATCTGAAAGCCTGCTCAGAAAAGAGGCTCTTGAGGTCTTCAAAAAGTGGCAGCAAAAGGAAGATAGAACAGAATACTAACTGTTTTCCCAGGTAGTAGTGCCATCTTTATTGTCTTTGAGCTGAATACCAAGCGCTTTGAGGGTATCGCGTATCTGATCGCTCTTGCCCCAATCTTTGTTGGCGCGAGCAGCCTTACGCTCAGCTATCACATAATCCATCAGCCCCTCTATTATCTTTGCCGAATTGGATTGCCCCTCAGAAGAGGCGGTCTCCTCATCCACAAGCCCCATTATATCTGTAACAACCTCTTTGAAAAGCGAGTTTACAGCCTCTTTAACAAGCTCATTAACAGCAGCTTTACCCTCTTTGGCTATATTCACTATCTTAACTAACTCATAAATGTGAGATAGAGCAACAGGAGTGTTCATATCATCACACAGAGCTGTAAAAATCTTCTCCTTCAACTCATTAACATTTGCGAGCGTTTCTGAAGGTGCAACTCCCTCTGCACTCTGCGCACCATCTGAAAGTTTCAGACTCTTGGCATCCTTTATGGCCTGCATCAATCTCTTATACCCCTTCTCGGCCGCCTGCAGAGCAGAATTGCTGAAATCCAATGTTCCGCGATAGTGAGCCTGCAGTATGAAAAAGCGCACCGTCATAGGAGTATAGGCCTGTTCCAAGTTAGGATTGTTCCCACTAAAAAGCTCATCCAAAGTGATAAAGTTGCCGAGCGATTTGCCCATCTTCCTGCCATCAATGGTAATTAGATTGTTGTGCATCCAATACTTTACACCGCCGCAGCCCCTTTCGGCCATATTCTGAGCCATTTCGCACTCGTGGTGAGGGAACATCAAATCCATTCCGCCACCGTGAATATCAAACTCTTTACCAAGATATTTCTCCCCCATTGCAGAGCACTCCAAATGCCAACCAGGGAATCCCTCTCCCCAAGGAGAGGGCCACTTCATTATATGCTCCGGAGCTGCCTTTTTCCATAGCGCAAAATCTGCAGAAGAGCGTTTATCTCCCTGCCCGTCAAGCTCTCTGGTATTTGAGAGCATATCATCCAAGTTACGGCCGCTCAACGCTCCGTAATTGTACTCTTTACTGTACTTTGCAACATCAAAGTAGATTGAGCCGTTGCTCTGGTAAGCATATCCTGCCTCCAAAATTTTCTTAATGAACTCTATCTGCTCAATTATATGGCCGGAAGCATTTGGCTCTATGCTCGGAGGCAATACATTCAGTTTGGCCATAGCCTGGCGGAAGCGCACCGTATAGGTTTGTGCAACCTCCATTGGTTCAAGCTCTTCCAAACGAGCCTTCTTTGCTATCTTATCCTCCCCCTCATCTGCATCGTGCTCCAAATGGCCAACATCGGTAACATTACGCACATAGCGCACCTTATAGCCCAAGTTGCCAAGCAGCCTTACCAGTACATCAAAGGTTACTCCCGGCCTTGCGTGGCCAAGATGCGGATCACCATAAACAGTTGGCCCACACACATATAACCCAACTCTACCTGGAGTTATAGGCACAAATTTCTCCTTTGTTCTTGCAAGGGTATTGTAAATATAGAACTCTCTCTTAATCTCTGAACCCATAATTTGGCCGGCTGCAATTAGTGCAAACTCGGAGCGCAAATTTAAGAATCTGTTTTGAATTATCGCTTTACGCTAAGCCAAATCTTGTTCGCTCTCCAATTCACCCTCCTCGCTGCCCCCTAATATACAGCTCTGTGCAGTAGAAGGTAGCGAACTCTGCGCCCCCCTGCTTTCTCTTGGAAGCATCTCCGGTATTGCGAGCTTGAGCGCAATAATCTCTGTGCTGTAACGCTCCTCTCCCATCTTGGTAACATACTTAAAGTAACGCAACTTACCCACAACCTCAACAAAAGTACCCTTTCTGATTTTTGCAAACTCCCCCCTATTTTTAGAGTCCCAGGCAACTATGTTGTGCCAAGTTGTCTCCTCCTTCAATGTTCCATCTTTGGTCCTATAACTCTCGTGCGTTGCAAGCGAAAAGCGTATAAGATTTGTGTTTGGGTTAATTGGTGTAATTTTTGGATCGGCCCCCACATTGCCTCTGAGTTCCACTCTGTTCACAGTTCTTTCCATTGCTAATAGTTTTAATTTCTGCACAAAAGAAACACAGAACAGCCGTCATATCCAGATATTACCTGCGTATAAACGGTTATACACGAGTAAACACGGATATACACGAGTAATCAGTTGTGATTATTCTGGTTTTGTACATACTTGTTGTGATTTTTCTGTAATAGTAAAATTTTAAGCAGCTATTTGCTATAACGCAGTATCAATTCACTCTCTTAGAGTTACTTTTATCCTATGTTACAAATCATTACATAGAACTGAAAAAGAAGAAAGAAAGAAGGAATGAAGAAAGAAGAAAGAAAGAAAGAAAGAAAGACAAGAAAGAAGGAATGAAGAAGGAAGGAAGAAGGAAGGAAGATATGAGTTGCAACGGAGTTGCAATAAACGAAGAACGAAGAACGAAGAATATAAGAGAAGGATAAAAGAAGAATAAAAGAGGAGAGCAAAAGATGAGTAATGTGAAAAATATAGAGAGCAGAAGAAATAGTGAAACTAATGAGAGTATTGGAGTTGAAGAGATTTCAGAGGTTACGGAGATTTCAGAGGTTACAAAGATTTCAGAGATTACAGAGATTGCAGAAAATAGGAGAGTTACAGAACTTATGCAAGACGAACAGGCCGAGCAGAGAGAAAAGCTCTGCCCTGTTTGTGGAGAGAGAGTTATAGGACGCATAGATAAAATTTTTTGCAGCGATGAGTGCCGCACATTTTACAACAATAAAAAGAAGAGAGAGTTACGCCATAAAGAGGATGAGCAAGAGGTAATACTTTGCTGCAGAGGGTGTAATGGCTGCGGTGGCGATAACAACAGCAGAAGCAGAGGCTCCTTTCTGCTCAAAATATGGAGGCGAATTGGCAAGGTGTTCAAAAATCTGTTTCAATTTATTTGAAATATGAGTAAATTCGCTTCGGATTCTAATACCTTGTTAAAATGCTATGTATCTATAATCTCTCCGTAAAAAATCTGATTAAAACATTTGGTATGGCCTGCCTTGCTATCGGCTTGGCTTCTTGTGTAGAAAACTCTCCTAAATACAAAGAGTTACAGGCTCAACTCGATTCTCTACAAGGCAACTACGGCACTCAGAAGAATCTGCTTGACGATGTTTTTGCAACTCTTAACAGGGTTGAAAACGGCCTTAAAACTATCCGTCAGACAGAGAATATTTTAACGGTTGAGACCAATAAAGATGGAGTTGATATTCCGCAGGAGCAAAAGGTTAGGCTGCAATCAGACATTGATGCTGTGCAGGAGGCTATCAAGCAGTATAAGAGCCAGATAGAGCAGCTCAAAAAGGATAACAGCATTAAGTCTGTGGAGTATAAAAAGCGGCTCAATGCTATTCAGAAAGAGTTGGATGAGAAATCTGCAACAATTACTAAACTCTCTAACTTACTTGCTGAAAAAGAGGAGATTATTCTGCAAAAAGAGCAAACTATTGATAGTCTCGGGCAGACTATTCAAGGGCTGCAAGAGGATGTTACAAATCTCAGCTCAGAGGGAGAGAGACTGAAGAATAAAATTGATACTCAAGACAGGGCTTTATATGCCGCCTATTATATTATTGGCAGTAAGGATGATCTCATAAAAAGCGGAGTGTTGAGCAGAGGGGGCCTCTTTAGATCTGCCAAAGTTGAATATCAGGCTGAACAAAACGCTTTTATAAAGATTGATTACAGAGAAATTTCTGTCATAAATACCAATGCCGGAAAGGCAAAAGTTCTCTCCAATCACTCTAAAGAGACCTATTCAATAGATAATGTAAATGGGGAAGCTATAATAACAATCTCCAATCCGCAAGGTTTCTGGGAACAGACCAAATACCTTGTAATTCAAGTACAATAAATTTTTGGGGATTGTAGCGCGGGGCGGGCTTGAACCGCCGACCTCATGATTATGAATCATGCGCTCTAACCAGCTGAGCTACCGCGCCGTTGTTGAGATACCAGGATTCGAACCTAGACTAAGAGGACCAGAATCTCTTGTGCTACCATTACACCATATCTCAATGGGGTTGCAAAAATAGTCAATTTTATATTATCTGCAAATTTTTTCTACCAACACAACCGCGTATGCGGCAACCCCCTCCTGGCGGCCGACAAAGCCCGCCCCCTCTGTAGTTGTGGCCTTTACCGA
>CADBUS010000044.1 GCA_902797895.1 uncultured Bacteroidia bacterium
GCGGCTCTGCATAAGCATCGCACTTTGAGGGGCGATAATTTTTACTCCATCCGGAGTAGTGCCAAGCCCCATATGCATCTGCATAACCTTTGCCAATCCCACAGGGTTTATCTTCATTCCGCCCGTAGGGGAGAATATAGGGGTAGAGTAGCCAAACTTGTAAGAGGCTATCTCTTGGCGACGAGGGGCGTATGCCTCTGGCTGAGGCAGCATAACTCCCTCTTTATCCGGTTGATAGAGAGTTACAAACTTGGTGCTGTCGAGGCTCTCGATCCAATATCCGGCATAGCCGAGCCCAAGCGGACGCAAGATATTGCTGCGCACATACTCGTCAAATCTTATCTTGCTTACCCTCTCCAAAATTGTTCCTAATGTGTTGAAACCCAGATTGCAATACTCATACTTTGTGCCCGGGCGGTAATTGTTGTAAGATTTGGCAAAATCGCCATTCACCTCTGGATTGATAACATCCAACTTGAAATAGCCGCCATTGTCGTTAAGGCTTGAGGTGTGGGTAAGCAACATATAAGGGGTTATCTTAACCTCGGGATAGTGAGGGTTTCTTACCTTAAAGCCCACCAAATCAGATACATCTGCATTCAAATCTATCTCCCCCCTCTCTGCAAGCTGCATTAGCGATGTTGCGGTAAACGATTTTGAGATAGAGGCTATTCTATAGAGGTCATCTTCTGCCAATGGAGTTTTGCTCTCCAAATTCTTATATCCCCAACTGTTTTTATAAACAATCTCATCTGCTCTTACAACGGCCACTCCCAATCCAATCACATCCAACTCGCTCATTATCTGCTCTATACCCTTGTCAATCCCCTCTAAGTAGAGCCTCTCTGCCTCTTCTGTTCTGGCTTGGTTTTCTTGATTTTGTGCCTCCTGCTTGCAGCCGCCGACGGCTATCATAAAGGAGCTTAACAGAGCCATTGCGGCCGAATAAAAAAGAATCTTTTTCATATCACTATACTTTTTACAAAGATAAGGATTTACACCCAAAAAGAGAAGGGCTTACTTGGAGTTTATTGCATCTACAGGATTTAGGCGGGCTGCACTCCAAGCCGGCAAAATTCCACTGAGTACTCCAATCACAGAGGCAATAAGAATACCTTTTAGAGTATTTGAAAACGAGAGAGCTACCTGATACTCTGCCGGAATGGGAGCTATCCATATAATAAAAGCGATAAGGGCAATACCCACCAGAGCTCCGGCCACAGCCAAGAAAACCGCCTCTGTAAGAAATTGAGTCATAATAAAGTACCGCTTTGCGCCAAGTGCTTTTTGAATACCAATTATATTAGTTCTCTCCTTTACCGATACGAACATAATGTTGGCTATTCCAAAGCCTCCTATCAGAAGCGAAAAGGCTGCAATAATCCATCCCACATTGTTGATAAATCCTATAAGATTTTCTACAAGCCCCTCTATGGCAGAGAGTTCGTTTACAGAAAAATTATACTTTTCTCCCGGTCTAAGCCTTCTGAACTGCCTGAGTAGTTGTTTTATCTCCTGTGCAAGCTCTTGTGTGGGCACGCTCTCCTTTCCTACAATATCCAACTCTCCGTCTGTATCTCTCATATTGAAGAATTGTCTGCCGTTCAAAAAGGGGATAAGTGCAACTCCATCTGTTTGAACCATATTTAGCAGACTCTCCCCCTGCTTTGCAAAAACCCCAACAACAGAGTAATCTGCTCCCTTGAGTTTAACAACCTTACCAATGGCATCTTCTCCACCAAACAGAGTTTCTGCAATATTATTGCCAAGAAGAACTACCGGTGCTGCGCTTTCATACTCAGAAATGGTGATAAGTCTGCCACTCTCAAGTTCCAAATTCATAACATCGCCCAATCCCTCTGTACAACATAAAATAGTTGCGGATGAGATAGAGTTGCGCCCATATTTCATATTGGCAGTTCCAATGCTAATGTAGAGTAAGGCTTTGGCCTTTTGCGAGTTCTCTTTCAGGTATTTATAATCTTCGTAAGTAATGTTTGGGCGTTTCATATAATCCCACCAACGATATTCAAAGTTTTCTGTAACAATAGAATTGTTACCATCTTCATCCTCCAAACCCATCGGCCATTTTGAAACCTGTATCATATTGCTGCTTAGTGATTCAAATCCGCGCATTACATTGCTTCTGAGCGCATCTATGGCGGTAAATATTGCAACAATGGTAAATATTCCAAAGCTCACACCGAGCAACGAGAGAAATGTTCTGAACTTATTTCCCTTCAACTCGTTTATTGTAAATGAAACACCCTCTTTAAGCTGTATCAGCACAACTTTCAATCCGCGAGCCCTCTTTTTGTTTTCTGCCCTGCTTTCCATCTTCTTTTTACTCCTGTATAA
>CADBUS010000045.1 GCA_902797895.1 uncultured Bacteroidia bacterium
ATAATAGTTGCCTATAGCGCAAAGGCTCAAACATTTACAGGAAAGGTTATTGGGGAAGATGATGCTCCGATAGAGTTTGCCAATGTTTTGATTTTAGCAAAAGATTCTACTTTTATAGCCGGCGGTGTAACTAACATAAATGGTTTATACGAGATTTATATTCAAGAAATTAATGCAACAACACAAATACCCTACCTGCTGAAAATAAATGCAATCGGGTATGATGATAAAATATTACAATTAGCCTCTCTTCCTCAAAAAGAAGCAGTAATAGTATTAAACCCTAAAGGTGAGGAGCTGAACAAAATTGTTGTTACGGGCAAGCGCAAATCTTTTACTTTGAACGATAGAGGAGTTTTTGTAGCCAAAGTTGCTGAGGTAGAAGCGCTAAAAAACAGCGGCTCTATGGAAGATTTGTTAAATCAAATTCCGTTTGTGCAGGGCAAGAATGGTACTTTTTATGTACTTGGAACAGAGGGAGCCGCTACACTCTACTTAGATGGTCATAGGGTGCAGGATGCCTCTATTTTGCAAAGGCTTCGCTCACAAGATATTGTAACAGTAGAGGTTAATAATACACCGGGGGCAAGATATAATTCAAAAGTTAAGTCAATAATTGAGATAAGAACTAAAAAAAGAGAAAACAATACAAGTGTGGCAGCCACTCAAATGTTTCAACTCCAGAGAAAATTAAGCTCCTATTCCGGAGTAAATTTAGCCCATAGCACCGATAAACTCTATTTTGATTTTAATGTGGCCTATAGTTATACTGCTATAGAAAATAAAAACAGAGATTATTACAGCCTAAACAGTGGCGGCAATCTCTATGAAACAATAAAAGAGGCAACAGTAGGCCAAAATAATGATTTATTGATGGGTGGAGCAAATTTGAACTACTCAAAATCTGATAAAACCAATCTGGGGGCTACACTCAATTTTAATTTTGGAGTTCCTAAATTTAATACCGATTCTCCAGGGCTGAGACACTATGAAAATGGTGCAGAAACCAAAAATACAGCGGTAACCTCTCGCTCTAAAGCCAAGCCGGTTAGATCTATGAATAGTTTCTATTACAATAGCAAAATTGGCTCAACCAAAATAAATATAACAGATGAGTTTCTTATTGGCGGCCTTCATAGTTCTAATATTTATCGCGAGGTTGAGAGCGGCTCTTTTATGGATACTAAGGGAGAGAGGGATTACCTTATGAACTCTCTGATACTCAGCCTAAATTCACCTATAGGAAAGGTAGAGATCGGATATGGCGGTGAATTTTCTTTAAGTTATAATAGCAGCGATTTTCGCAATAAGGAAAGCGGTATTGATAGTGAGGTTGCAGATTCTAAAGTCAAAAATACCCAATCTCTTTTGGCTGCATTTTCAGATGTGAGATATAAAGTGCAAAACTTTGTCTTTTATGGCGGGCTGAGATATGAATATGCCTACACATCATATAAGGAAAACGATAAACCGGTAACTCACAGCAAGATAGAGCCTCATTTTCTCTCTCCTACACTATCGATAAGTTATGCCGGCAAAAAAGTGCGAGCCACTCTTTCATTCAAGAGAACGCTTGACAGACCTTCCTACACTGCCCTTGGCAATGGCGTCTCTTTTGAAAATCCGTATGTTTACCAGCAAGGTAATCCGTTCCAGCTCAATCAAATATCCAATATAACACAGCTTGCGCTAAACTATAAAAACCTCTCATTCAACACGAGTTATAATATCATCCAAGATGCTCCGTTAAGAATACTGACAAAGTATCCGCTAAAAGAGGGTGTTATCCTAAAGCGAACCGAGAATCTACCAAACTACTCAAAGTTTACCTTTGGTGCTAATTGGAGAGGGAGTTATGGTTTCTACTCCCCATCGGTTTCATTCAGCTACCAACAGCAGTTCCTAAAATATGATGGCCGCTCATTTAATACCCCTATGGTTTCTATTATGAGCAATAACTACTTTAACTGCGGTAAGGGCTGGAGAACAGGATTTTATGCCGGATATACCAGCAGGAGAAACAATATGCTCTCTGTCCACTCAGACCGTTGGAATTACAGAGTTATGGCCTCTAAGCAACTAAAAAACTTTACAATAGATTTCAATATGAATAATCTATTTCTCAACAATAAGTTGAGTAGCTCAAGAGAGATGAACGGAATAATTGACCGCACTATAGAGGACTACGATTCAACCGGTGTAAGTTTGACAATCTCTTACCGCTTTAATTCTGTTAGAGCTAAATATAGAAACAGAGTAAACAGTAATGAGAGCAAGCGTTTTTAATCATCTTTTTACAGATAAGTGGTTGGAATATTACGATAGAAAAGGTTCGTAGCTTAGCCGGTATCATAATATTTTGTGGGCGGAGCGTTTGTAGCGCTTTAGGCTCTCATCCATAGCTGGATAGCTGGTTGGGGCTATGCAACTGTTTTTGAAGCGCTCAAAGATATATTTTACAGCCGTTGGGGTAGGGTGAGCCATATCCTCTCCATACCAGCGGTAATCTCTAAGTTCATCCATCATTATTTCGTAAGATGGAAAGTAATATAATGAGTTTGCGGTGTTTTCTGCTCTTTGCTGCTGCTCTTTTATAGTTTCCTCTACTGCAAGCAGCAGCGATGCCTTGCTTATTTGGTTAGCGTGCGCTCCATCTGCAAGGTGGCGTATCGGGCTTACTGTGAGTATAATATGCTTGCCTTTGAGCAGTCCAAAAATCTCTTTGAGCAATTCTGCGCATTGTGAGGCAGTTATAAACTCTCTGCTGAATTTTTCTGCCGGCAACTTGTGGCAGTTGGATACTACGCTATTTGTAATTTGCTCTATATCGCGAGTAGTGTTGGAGGAGCGTAATCCTTTGGGTGTATGCTCTTTTACTCTATAAACAAACGATGTACCAAGTGTAATTATCACAACATCTGCTTGGTGCAAAAACTCTGCTGCCTGCCTTAACTCGCTGTTTATCTGCTGTAGATATTTCTCTTTAAGAGGCTCTATGTTTTTCAAATCTCCCTCTTCTATACGTATTCCGTAACGAGAGTGGTGGCTAAATGTAATTAGCTTATTATCAGGTCTCAAAAAAATATCTTCTTTGGTAAAGAGGCTGCTCTGCTCTCCTTTTTGCACAAGTGCGAGCCTTGTGATGGAGTTATAAATTGAGCATACATTGTAGAGTGTGCCAAATGGATTCACCAATGTGTTGAATCCGTAATTTGTGAGCATTTGCCCTATCTCATCTGCAAAGCAGGAACCAAATAGTGCAATGGTATCGGTATGGTTTATAAGCCTTTGGGGCTGGTTAATCTCTACAGGTGTTGTTATCTTCATAACGCTCAATATTTTTTATAATCTTCTTTATTCCGGCTCTCATCAGTGGAGTGGTGCCAAATAGTGTTTTGAATTGCTCCTCTGTAAGAGTTTTCCAAAAGCCGGCTGTAGCTCCCTTTGTGGAGAGCAACTGATAGTTGCTTCTGAACTCGCTCCATCCCTCTTTGTTAAAGCGATTCCAAGGGCAGATATTCATACAACAGTCGCAGCCGAATATCCACTTTTCGGTGGCGGCAACAGGCTGCTGGCTTTTATCGTCAGAATCTCCCAAAGGCTCCTCTATAGTCTTATAAGATAGGCATTTGCGAGCATCTATGCTACGTGGAGCAAATAGCGCCTTTTGGCTACAGGCCTCTATGCAGAGAGTGCAGTTGCCGCAGCTTGGCACAGTCAAATTCCTCTCATTCTTTGCAGCAAGCGGTTTATTCTTTGCTACCGTTGCAGTCGTAGTTGCAATTGCTTCACTCTCTGTTGCAGTTGGCTCAATCTCCACTGTAGTGATAATCACTCCTATAAAGTTTTTTACTCCGCAGGTTGGGCTTATAAGAAAGTTGTTCTTTCCTATAAAGCCGAGCCCGGCCTTTACCGCCCAGGCCCTCTCCATAATTGGGGCGGAATCTGTAAAAACCCTGCAAGTTAGAGATTTATACTTTTTGAAATTGGGAGTGGTGTTTAATGTGGCCGCTACTGTTTCTGCTGCGGTATTATGTTCAGAATTTACGGTACTATCTATAAAATAGGCAACCCTATTCAGCCGCTCTTTTATAACGGTATGATAATCTGCTCCGTATGCAAATTCGGAGATTTTAAGGGTGGAGCTGCCGGCTATATTGCCGGTAGGTTTGCTCTCAATTTTTCCACTCCCGAATGGAGCCAGAAAAACCAAAACGCTCTTTGCCCCCTCCACCAGCAGGGTAGGATCTGTACGCTTTTCAAAATTGCGCTTAAGATACTCCATCTGCCCAAAGAAGCCCTGTTGCTGAGCCTGCATAAACCTCTCTGCCTCAAAGCTCAACCTCTGAGCTTTGGCGCATCCCATATCTGCAAAACCAATCTGCAGCGCCAGTTTCCGAATCTTGCCAACAAGGCCCTCTTGTTCCATCAGAGCAAATGTAATAAGATTCATTAAATCATTTGTAAAAACAGCATAAAAATTATTAGTCAGCAAAAGGGTATCCCTGAAAGGATAAAGTAGGTATATTTGTACCAAATTCCCATAATATACACTTATCGGAAGTTGCATATATGAAACCTGAAGAAAAGGCAAGAATCAAAATAGACCAGATGTTTGAAGATGCCGGTTGGAAAGTGGTTGATAGAGATTTCTATTCACCTACGATAACGGCCGCTGCCATTCGTGAAGGTCTTTTGGAAGGTAAACGCGAAGCGGATTATTTCCTATTCATCAACGGAGAAGCTGTCGGTTTACTTGAAGCAAAACGAAAAGAAGTTGATGTCGCTTCTGATATGGTTTGTGAACAAGCTATTGTCTATGCCCGTAGTGTTCCTAAATGCTACAAAGCTTACTCACGCCCTCTCCCTATCATCTATCAATCAAATGGAGAAGAGACTTACTACCGCGACTTCCGTGACAAGGATGGTGAGTTAATCTTATTGAATCGTATTCATACACCAAAGGAGATTGTGAAGATGCTTGGGATAGTAGATCTATACGCAGGTTTGCCAACTCTTAAAAAGAAAGGTTTGCGCGATTGTCAGTATGAAGCCATTACAAAATTGGAGAATAGTTTCCGTACTGGACAGAAAAAAGCATTGATAATATTGGCGACAGGAGCTGGAAAAACCTACACTGCTTGTATGGCAGCCTATCGCTTATTGGCTTTCACGTCTATAAAACGCATTCTCTTTTTAGTTGACCGCAACAACCTTGGAAAACAGGCAGAAGGTGAGTTTGCTATGTTCCGTCTAACGGAGAATGGCGATCCATTCAACACCATTTATACGGTTAATCGTTTGAAATCTTCTAAGGTGCCATCGGATAGCAATGTGGTTATCTCTACTATCCAACGTCTATTTTCTCTTTTGACGGGACAAGAAATCGTTGACAACGATGATGACGATGATACCATAACGAGCGAAGTGCAGCTCACGGGGACTATGAAACTGCCACCAGATTTCTTTGATCTGATTATCATTGACGAATGCCATCGTTCCATATATGGTAACTGGAAAAAGGTGCTAGAATACTTTCAAACAGCAAAGTTTATTGGCTTGACAGCAACACCAGTTCCCGAGACAAAGGCTTTTTTCAATAAGAATATCGTGGTAAACTACACCTTAGAGCAATCCATCGTAGATGGTGTAAATGTCGATTATCGTGTGTATCGCATCAAGACGGAAGCTACAGAGAATGGAGGAGCAATACTAAAAGGTGATAAGCTACGGAGAGAAACGCGCTATACAGGTAAGGTGGAAACAATTCGTAACGAGGAAACCAAAAACTACACCAAAGAGGAATTGAACCGCAGTATCATTAATCCGGCTCAAATCAAATTAGTGCTTGAGACTTATCGCGATGCTGTCTATACGGAGATGTTTATAGATCCGCAACGTGAACCCAATATGGACTATCTGCCTAAGACACTCATCTTTGCCTTGAATGAGATTCACGCAAATAATATCGTGCGTATAGCAAAAGGGGTATTTGGTAGAACAGATGACAAGTTTGTACAGAAGATAACTTACTCCTCAGGTGATAGCAATGAGTTGATACGGCAGTTCCGTAATGATAAAGAGTTTCGTATTGCAGTTACTTGTACATTAGTAGCAACGGGTACAGACATTAAGCCACTTGAAGTTCTGATGTTTATGCGCGATGTGACATCTGAACCACTGTATATCCAGATGAAAGGTCGTGGTGTTCGTACTATTGGCGATGATCAATTGCGTAACGTTACACCGAATGCATTCAGCAAGGATTGTTTCTTCCTCGTGGATGCGGTAGGTGTAACCGAGAGTCCTAAAACTACGACAAGTCCAGGTGACGGTGAACCTATACAGACAATCACATTAAAACGTCTATTGGAATTGCTGACACATGGAAATGTGAACGATGACTATTTACGCCTTATTGCAGGTAAACTCGCACGTATCTACAATAAATGTACGGAAAAACAGCGTGAAGAGTTTCAGAAGTTGGCATATTGCGGAATGCGGGAACTCTCTTCAGCAATCTTTGAAGCTTTTGAGAAAGATATACTACCACCATACGAGAACATCAACAAGCCCAATCTTGAACGTAAAAGTTTGGTAGCTCCATTGACACATCACCCAGAAGCACGAAAGTACTTGCTCATTCTTGCAGCAGGCTTCATTGAGACTTTGATGCCAGGAGAAGATCAACTTATCTCCAAAGGTTTCTCTGAGGAGGAAGCAAAGGATGTTATATCGGCTTTTGAGAAGTATTGCGACGAGCATCAAGACGAGATAGAAGCTCTTCGTATTATATACAACAATAATGGTGAGCCGCTAACATACGCAACTCTGAAGGATTTGGAAAACAAACTGAAACTGGCGAACAACAAGTTCCAGACTTCGCGCCTATGGAACTGCTATACGATAGTCAGTCCACAGTCGGTGAAGAGGTATAGCACCAAGGAAGAAAAGGAAGCACTTACCAATATAATTCAGTTAGTTCGCTTTGCCAACCATCAGATTGAGACACTAGAAAGTCTGTACCCATCGGCACAGCAACGTTTTAACTTGTGGTATGGACAAGTGCAACGCACAGTGACGGAATCACAGATTTCTATCATCCGGCAGATTGTAGATTATATCGCTTCCAATGGTGCTTGTACTATCAAGGATATTATTGACGATGATAAGACACGAGCAGCACAACTCATCAACGTCTTTGGTGGAAAATCACAGGCAGATGAAGCTCTTGCTTCCTTGTCTAAATTCTTACTATACAGAAAAACAGCATAATATAATATGGCTACAAATAAAGAGACATCACTCACAAAGAAAGTCTGGACACTGGCAACGACTCTATCTGGGCAGGGTATCGGTTTCACAGATTATATCACGCAACTAACTTATCTCCTCTTCTTGAAAATGGACGATGAGAATGTTGAAACTTTCGGTGAAAAATCAGCCATTCCTGAGGGCTATCGATGGAAGGACCTCATAGAACTGGATGGTCTTGACTTAATTAATCAATACGAAGAGACACTAAAGAAACTTACCGAAGAAGAGAATCTTATTGGTACTATCTTCGTAAAAGCCCAGAACAAAATAGACAAACCTGTATATCTTCGCAAGGTTATCACGCTGATAGATGAAGAACAATGGCTAGTAATGGATGGTGATGTAAAGGGCGCTATCTATGAAAGCATCCTAGAAAAGAACGGACAGGACAAGAAGAGTGGCGCAGGTCAGTACTTCACGCCACGTTCTTTAATTTCGGCAATGGTAGATGTTACTCGCCCACAAATTGGCGAGGTAGTATGTGATCCTGCTTGTGGCACAGGTGGATTCTTACTTGCAGCCTACGACTATATGAAGAACCAATCACAAGATAAAGCAAAGCGTGATTTCCTTCGAGAAAAAGCACTTATAGGTTATGACAATACCGCCCTCGTGGTAACGCTGGCTTCTATGAATCTATATCTGCATGGTATCGGAACAGACCGCAGCCCTATACTCTGTGAGGACTCTTTGGAAAAGCAACCGCAGAAGTTGGTGGATGTCATACTGGCCAATCCTCCTTTTGGCACTCGTCCGGCCGGAAGTGTGGACATAGATCGCCCTGATTTCTATGTTGAGACAAAGAACAACCAGCTCAACTTCCTCCAGCACATTATGGTCATGCTGAAGAACACAGGCCGTGCAGCCGTTGTACTTCCCGACAACGTACTGTTTGAAGGCGGTGCCGGTGAGACCATCCGCAAGGAACTCCTGAAGAACTTCAACTTGCATACCATCCTTCGCTTGCCCACAGGCATATTCTATGCGCAAGGCGTGAAGGCCAATGTCTTGTTCTTTAAGAAAGGCGAACAGACAAAGAATGTATGGTTCTACGATTACCGTACAGGTATCAAGCACACTTTGGCAACCAAGCCGATGATGCGCCACCATCTTGACGACTTTGTAACTTGCTATCATGCTGAGGACTTTAGCCAGCGTAAAGAAACCTACAGCGAAGAGAATCCCAATGGCCGTTGGCGCAAATACCCCGTTTCCGAATTGCTGAAGCGCGACAAGACCAGCCTTGATATTTCCTGGATTAAACAGACCAATGACGATGATGATATGACATTGGCTGAACTGATGAGAACTATTCAGCAGAAAAGCGATAATATCAGCAAGGCGGTGGCTGAATTGCAGAAACTTCTAAAAGATATAGATGGGTAAAATATGGAGAATTATAATAACATATTAGTTCACTTGCTCAATCATTCGGAGAATGAAGTAGTGGAGTTTAAAGCAGCTAAGAAAAACTACGATGTGGATGACTTGGGCAAATACTTCTCCGCTTTAAGTAACGAGGCTAATCTCCGCGAACATGACTTTGCCTGGATTGTATTTGGTATTGACAACAAGACACATATAGTAACAGGTACGAATTTTAAGGAGGGTGAGCAAGCACTGAATAGATTGAAACAGGACATGTCTCTACATACAACCGACAACCTGATTTTCAGAGAGATTGTACCTCTTTGCGTAGAAGGGAAGCGAGTGCTGATGTTCAAAATCCCCGCATCTCCACGTAATATAGTGATGCACTGGAAAGGAATTGCTTATGCTCGTGATGGTGAAAGTCTGAAACCGTTAAATCAAACCAAACGAGACGAGATACGTCACCAGTCACCCATTCCAGATTGGACAGCGCAATTGGTTCCCAATGCCACTATTAACGACCTTGACGAATTAGCTCTTGCCACGGCAAGAATTATGTATAAGAAAGTGCATAGCAACATCCTTGCCCAAGAAATAGATGGATGGAGCAAGGAGGATTTTCTTTGCAACAGCAATATGATGCGTGATGGTCAGATAACTAGAGCCGCTATATTACTCCTTGGTAAGCCACTATCACTCAATAAGATTCATCCAGCTGTGGCTCAAATTACATGGACATTGCAAGATGAGGAAGAGATTGTGGATGACTATGAGCATTTTACCATTCCCTTCCTGTTGACCGTTGATAAGGTTCTTGCGAAGATACGCAACAAGACTATGCGAGAATTGCCGGGTGGTACTTTGTTTCCAGATACAATGAAGCAGTATGATGACTATACTATTCGTGAGGCTTTGCATAATGCCATCGCTCATCAAGACTACACTTTACAGCAACGCATTGTCTTTGTGGAGAGTCCCGGAAAACTCTATTATGGTAATGGCGGCTCATTCATTCCTGGTACTATAGAAAAAGCCCTTGAACATAAAGGTCCGCAGTTACACTACCGCAACGAATGCCTTTGTAAAGGGATGGTACATTTCAATATGATTGATACCGTTGGTCGTGGCATCAAGAAGATTTTTATGGAACAGAAAAATCGTTTTTTCCCAATGCCTGATTATGACATTGACAATGAAAATCGCACTGTGGGCGTGACAATTTATGGGAAGATGTTGGACCAAAAGTATTCGGAACTGTTGAAGAGTGACAACAAATTGACACTCAAAGAATGTGTCTGGCTTGATGCTGTTCAGAAACATCGGCCTATTACTAAACAGGCCATTGCCCATTTGAAGGAACGAAAACTTATAGAGGGTCGTGGCTCAGATCTCAGTATTTCTTTAGGCGTAGCAAGAATTACGCATCAAGTCGGCCAATACACGAAGAATAAAGGTTTGGCTTTCGACACTCTTAAAAAGCTTATTCTCCAGTTGGCTCATAATGCAGGTGAGGGAGGATTCAAAAGAGCAGATGTGTATGAAGCAGTAGGCCATGCTCTTCCATCCTTTAAAGACTACAAATCTAAACAGTATTATATTAGTCGTATTTTGGTACAACTGCACAAAGAAAACCTAATTACCACCTTTGGAAGAAAATGGGTAATTACCGAAAAAGGAGAGGTGCAAATTCGCACGTAATTCGCACATAAAACGCACGTAATTCGTTTATAAAGTATGCGCTCAAACGAAATAATATTGATATACAATGTGTTACAAGATATGCGCGCATATAAGTATGAGCGTAATTCGTGCGAAAAGTGAGTGAAATTCGATTGTGCAAGAATCACAATCCGGCCAAAAGAGATATTAAAATGGAAACAAAGAAACTACGTCAAAAGATATTGGACCTTGCTATTCGTGGAAAACTTGTGCCACAAGACCCTAATGATGAACCTGCATCTGTTTTGTTGGAGCGCATACGAGCTGAGAAAGAACGCTTGATTAAGGAAGGTCAAATTAAGCGTAGTAAGAAGTCTGCCACTTCTGATACGCCCCATTATGAGAATGAGGGGCCATTTGAAGTGCCTGAAAGTTGGGAGTGGACAACGATAGGCAAACTCTGTTCATTTCTTTCTCGGGGAAAATCGCCAAAATATTCAGAGGAAAGAAAATATCCTGTGTTTGCCCAAAAATGTAATTTGTATGATGGAGATATTTCACTGGAGAAGGCTCGCTTCTTAGATCCTGAAACGATTAGTAAATGGAGCGATGAATACAAATTA
>CADBUS010000046.1 GCA_902797895.1 uncultured Bacteroidia bacterium
GACCTTGGCCCGGGGGCAGGAGAGCAGGGAGGAGAATTGCTCTTTTGCGGCAATCCCGCAGAGCTTGAAAAGATGAGTGCGCAGCAGATAAAAAAACTCAGAAGCCTTACAGCAGAGTATATTACGGGAGTAAGAAAGATAGAGCTTCCTTTGCAACGGCGCAAAGGCAACGGCAAGCAGCTCACCCTTAAAGGAGCCTGCGGCAACAACCTAAAGAGTGTAGATTTAACCATTCCGCTCGGTTGTCTGATAGGCATTGGAGGAGTTAGCGGAAGCGGCAAATCCTCTCTTATAAATCAGACACTGATGCCAATTCTGAGCAACCGCTTCTACCGCAGTTCGGCAAGGGCTCTGCCATACAGCTCAATAGAGGGAGTTGAGAATATAGATAAGCTGATAGTTGTGGATCAAAGCCCTATTGGGCGCACACCTCGCTCAAATCCTGCAACTTATGTAAATGTGTTTGCAGAAATTCGCAAACTCTTTGAAAAGACTCCCGATGCCCAGATAAGAGGATTCAAGGCAGGCCGCTTCTCTTTCAACATTAAGGGCGGCAGATGCGAAAAATGCAAAGGAGCCGGAGTTGAGACCATTCAGATGCGCTATCTGCCAAGCGTTTATGTTACCTGCAAAGATTGCGGCGGCAAAAGATACAACAGCGAGACCTTGGAGGTAAAATACAAGGGCAAGAATATAAACGATGTGCTTGATATGACAATAAGCCAGGCCGTTGAGTTCTTTTCTCAGATACCATCTATCTACACCAAACTGAAGGCAATGGAGGATGTGGGGCTTGGGTATGTAAAGTTGGGGCAACCCTCTACAACCCTTAGCGGTGGTGAGTGTCAGAGAGTTAAATTAGCCACTGAACTTGCAAGAAAAGATACCGGAAAATCACTCTTTTTACTTGATGAACCAACAACAGGTCTGCATTTTCACGATATTCAGGTACTTCTCTCTGTGCTTCAAAAACTTGTAAATAAGGGGAACACTATAGTAGTGATAGAACATAACTTGGATGTCCTCAAATCTGTAGATTACCTTATAGATATGGGACCTAAAGGGGGCAAGGAGGGAGGCCGCATAATATCGGCCGGCACACCGGAAGAGGTTGCGCAAGACAAAAACAGCGTTACAGGCAAATACCTGAAACCTTTGCTGTTACAAAATAATTAAACAATATTTCATTGAATATAAAAAGAACAGGATATGGAAAAAGTTAGAATTTACTGCACAAACAACAAACAGTATTATGATGTAGAACCGGGAACAAAACTTATAGAGATTATCCCAATGATTGACCTCAAATGGAAAGATAAAGAGGTGCTTGCGGCGTATGTAAATCACAAGTTGGAAGGGCTTTCTGTTGGAATATATATGGCATCCACAATAGAATTTCTTACCTATGAGGATGCAGACGGGCGCAGGTGCTACAACAGATCTGCAAACTTTTTGTTGCAAAAGGCTGTATTTGACCTTTTCCCTGAATACACTCTCTGCCTCGATTACCATTTGCCAAACGGGCAGTATGGAGAGATGAGAGACAAGAAAAACTTCTCCTTAGTACACCCTATTGAGCAGACAGATATAGACAACATCAAGAAAAGGATGAAGGAGCTTGTAGAGAAAGATTTGATGTTTGTAAAGACAAAACTTACCAACAGCGAGGCGGTAGGTCTCTTTAGGCAACACGGCCAACAAGATAAGGCAAGGCTTGCAGAATCGTTGGGGAACTTCTTTTTAAGTGTCTATTTTCTCGATGGTTATGGAGATACATTTTATGGCCCTCTACTCTACTCAAGCGGCTATCTCCAAAAGTGGGACCTCTCTCTCTACAATAAAGGATTTTGTCTGCAAGTACCGGAGTCACAACCTCCCCACAATATGCCTGTACCTAAATTCCAAGAGAAGCTCTCCGAGATTTATCAGGAGAACAGCGATTGGTGCGAGATTATAGGAGCAAGGGATATTGCTACCGTAAATAAAGTAATTCAAGCAGGTTACGGCAGGTTGGCAATAAGCGTTGCAGAGGCGCTTCACTCACGCAAATATGCCCGCATTGCAGATATGATATATCGCAGAAAAGAGAGAGTAAAACTTGTGCTAATTGCCGGCCCTTCCAGCAGTGGAAAAACAACTACATCCAAGCGCATTGCTCTGGAAACAAAAGTATTGGGTCTAAACCCAATAATTCTCCAAATGGATGACTATTTTGTAAACCGCGAGCTTACTCCAAAAGATAAGAATGGAGAGTATGATTTTGAATCTGTATATGCCCTTAATCTTGAAATGCTTAACGAGCATCTGCAAAAACTCTTTGCAGGAGAAGAGGTTACACTTCCAAGATTCAATTTCACCACAGGTGAGAGCACCTTAACCGGCCCAACAATCAAGCTCAAACCAACAGATATTCTGATAATGGAGGGAATACATGCCCTCAACCCACTGCTTACAGAAAAGATTCCTCAGGAGATGAAGTTTAAGGTATATGCCTCGGCACTTACCTCAATATCAATAGATGAGAACAACTCAATCTCCACTACGGATAATCGTCAGCTACGCCGTATGGTCAGAGACCATAACTTCAGAGGCTACTCAGCAGAACAGACAATAATGCGCTGGGCGAGCGTAACTGCAGGGGAGCGCGAAAACATATTTCCATTTCAGGAGAATGCAGATATAATGTTCAACTCCTCACTACTTTACGAACTTCCTTTGCTAAAATTTTATGCTGAGCCATTGCTCAGAAGAATCTCTCCAATGAGTCCGGCATACGCAGAGAGCCTCAGGCTTCTAAACTTTCTAAGTCGTATGGTGGAACTCAATCTTGAGGAGCAGAAAGCCATTCCGCCAACCTCCGTACTCAGAGAGTTTATTGGCGGCAGTGCCTTCATC
>CADBUS010000047.1 GCA_902797895.1 uncultured Bacteroidia bacterium
GCACCTGTTGGGGCTATACTTTCATAGACTCTTCGCGTTGCTCAGAGTGACAGGATGAGTTCAGAGTGACAGGATGAGTTCAGAGTGGCGGAACAATTCAGAGTGGCGGATTGGTCTTATTATAGGCCGTCTGCGAGGAATTTTCTTAGGTGGATGTGGGTTACACCGTAGTCATCTGTTTTGGATACCAACGGAGTCATAGATATAATCTCGTATATAAGATAAAAATAGCAAGGGGGCTGGTAAAACCGCCCCCTTAACTCATTATCTAATTAGAATCTTACGCTTACTCCTAAACCTATACCCCATTCATTTTTTTATTACTCAAAAACACTTATATTAAATTGTTACAAGGGTTCCATCTGCTCTTATGAGTAATGTGGCATCAGGAGAAGCACCTTTCTCTAACTCTATCATATAATATTCATCCGAAGGAGTTTTAATTAAATTCACATCATCTATTTTATAGCCAGGGTAATTTGCAGAAATATAGGTGGTTATGGCTGTTGGTAAAACAAGCCCCATAACTCTGAGTTCTATTTTTGTGCTAACCCAAGTGCCATCCTCTCTAAAGAGTGCTTCACACCTTTGATAATCGTCTATAAATTCTGCTTCGTATAACCCCATATCTTTCTCCCACTTTACTCGTATTGCCTTAGGATATAGCTTATTGAATTGGGTGATTACTGCCTGAGGGAGTACTGTTGGCTGTATATAATCATTGTCTGTATCAAAGTCTGTAAATGAATAAAGTAAAGTTCCGTCATCTTTTATGAATATGGTTACATCGTACTCTCCGTTTTTCTCAAGCTCTATCTCATAATAGTCTCCCTTTGGAGATATCACTTGATCTGCATCGCTTATTCTCCAGCCGGGGTAATTGATTGATATGTAGTTTAATATAGCCTGAGGAAGCCCTTTGTTAGGGTTTCTTAAATTTATTTCTGTGCGTATCCACTGCCATGTTGCACTTTTCTCAAACCACGCATCGTACTCTGTACTGTTCATATTAAACTCAGCCTCAATAATATTGCCTCTAATCCCCCATTCTACTCTTTTAGCATTTGGGAATCGGCTTTGAAAATCTGCACGTACCTCTTCCGGTACTGAAGGGTCAAATATGTTACTGCTCTCTTTTGAGCAACTTGTAAATCCAATGGCCATTAAGGTAAATATGGCCACTGCCAAAATCCTTTTTTCCATAATATATCTGTGTTAGAAATCTATATCTATTACATTAAATCTTCTATCAAACTTAATCTCAGCTCTATTAGAGAGTTTTATCTCGTAGTAGCCTCTTTTACGCTCTATTTCTATTATCAGATTATCCGGATAAGTGCTGTTTACATAGTTCAGAATTTGTTGCGGAATGACTGCAGTTGGTACTGCACCGTTGCGGCACTTAATCTCCGTCCAATTGCCATTGCTCCCGAACTCGAGCTTATCTCCGTTAGTGAATATAACATCATAGCTTTTGCTGGCAAGTTCTATCTCCTTTTTGGCAATTGCTATTTTATTGTTTGGAAAATGCTCTTGAATGAACTGTTGAGCCTTGTTAGGAAGCTGTTGGAAGGTTATATGCACATCGTGCCCGGCGTATAATACTGAGCAAAAGCATATTATACTAAGGAGTAGTGCTGTAATTACTTTTTTCATTTTGAATTCCATTATATTTTGCACGGCAAAGATGGAAACCAAATATGAAAAGAATCTGAAATTTGCTGTAAATCCGATTTTTTTTTGACCAAATACTATAGATGAACTGTAAAGTTGTGCATTTGATTTATAAACTTGTAATCTACCGACAGACCATAGTTTTGACATATTGCTTTAACAACAGAGAGTCCTAATCCTGTAGAAGAGGTGTTTGATGTGCCATGGTAAAAGCGTTCAAATATGAGATCTTTATCTAATGGTTCTTGGCGTCCTGTGTTGGCAATGCTTATAGACCTGCTATCTATAGTGATGTTTATTATTCCACCTGTTGTGTTGTATATGAATGCGTTTTTTAATAGATTTGCTATCAGCATATTAGCCAAAGATTCGTCTATATGTATATAAAAATTTTCTTTTGAGTTGAGAGTTACAGAGATATTTTTTGTTTGGTACACCATCTGATAATCCGGCAGTAATTTGGTTAAATTATCATTTACGCAAATTTTTGTGCCTGTTACAATCTGTTTGTTATCCAACTTTGTTAGTAATAGTAAAGAGCGGTTCATTCGCGCCAGCCTGTCGAGAGTCTGCCTTGTTTTTATTATCTCCTCCATCTGCTTTGGAGTGAGGGTGGTATCGTCTAAAAGGGCCTCTAATCGGCTATTGCTTATGGCAAGTGGTGTCTGCATCTCGTGTGAGGCATTGCCTACAAAAAGTTTCTGTTTTTCATAGGCAAGTTCAGCGTTATTTATACTCTCTTTTACCGTATTGTTAAGGGTTCTGAATTCTGAGATTTTTGTTGGGTTATTCAAAGGCGAGTAACCTTCTCCAATCTTGTAATTCTTAATCCATTGCAACAGATTATGTAATGGCCGCATAGTGCGGCGTATGCTCCATAGGTTGAGCGCAAGTATAGAGAGTAGTATTGCTCCAAAAAGACAGAGTATCAGTATTAAGATGGCTTCTCTCAAATCTTGCTTATCTATGTTGGGTGTAGAGACTTCAAGTTCATAAAATTCTCCCTCCCCATTCTCAAACACATAGGTGAGAACTCTTGCAGGTTCAAACTCTTTTTTAGCCTCCAGATAAACCTCTCGGTCGTGGTATCTTATGCGCTCTTGCGAGTTGGCCTGCTCTTGAGTTATCTTCTTAATAAAGAACTGATTATTACTGCCACTTGAGGCTGTCGGCAGCTCTTCGTTCCTTACAAAACGTATAACTATCATCTCTGCATAATCTTCTAACGAATCATCTACTTCATCGTTAACTTCTGCCATTATCTCGTAGTAAAAGAGTACAGACCAGAACATTAAGATTGTTATGGTGAGCAAAGAGATGCGTAGTGCTATAATGTGTAGTAGCTTCATTCTGCAATTAGCTTATAGCCAAAACCATATACTGTTTTTATCTCAACTTTTGCGTTGGCTTGACTAAGTTTTTTTCTCAAATTCTTTATGTGTGCATAGATAAAATCCATGCTATCTGCCTGGTCTATGTGGTCCCCCCATACTGCCTCCGCCAATACACTCTTCTCTACAATGTGTCCTTGCCTTCTGATAAGGAAGAGCAGTATATCGTACTCTTTGCGACCCAAGTCAATTGCAGTGCCATCTACAAAAAGAGAGAAACCGGCCGTATCTATTGTCAAATTAGCAATTTGCAGATAACTGTTTCCATTCCACTGTGTTCTGCGTATTAAACTCTCTATCCTTGCGAGAAGCTCTGAAAGATGAAATGGTTTAGGAAGATAATCGTCTGCTCCAAGTTGCAAGCCAAGAACTTTGTCTTCTACAGAATCTTTTGCAGAGAGGATTATTGTTTTTAGATATATTCCTCTCTCTCTCGCCTCCTTGAGCAGGTTTAAGCCATTTCCATCCGGAAGCGTGATATCCAGCAAGATACAGTCGTATTCGTAGTCAAAAATTTTTTGCCTTGCGGTTGAGTAGTCTGCTGCGCTCTCCACAATATAACGCTCCTTTTCCAAATATTGTGTAAGCACCTCTCTAAGCTCGAGATTATCTTCTATTATAAGGAGTTTCATGTCGCAAAGCTAACTATTCTATTTTGAATGCCTGCTTGATTATCTTCACAGAGTCCGTTAATTCCCAGCCAAAGAATTGCAAAAGTTTCTTTGTTTTTTTCCCATCGCGATAGAGAACTGTTTCTTGTTTATAGGGTTTGCGGCCCATCTGGCCGTATGCTGCACATGGCTCATATATTGGGTTTTTGAGCCCAAATTTCTCTACAATTTTTGCCGGGCGCAAATCAAAGAGGGTGCCTACCGTCTGAGCTACCTCGCCATCTGTGAGCGGCACTCTAACTATCTTGCTTCCAACCTGTTTTTGCTTTGTGGCTTTGCAGGTGCCAAAGGTATTTACATATATGCTGAGCGGTTTGGCTACTCCTATGGCGTAGGATATCTGTATCTGTACCTCATCTGCCACGCCTGCCGCCACAAGGTTTTTAGCTATATACCTTGCAGCGTATGCGGCGCTGCGGTCAACCTTGCTCGGATCTTTGCCGCTGAGGGCTCCTCCGCCGTGAGCTCCTCTGCCACCGTAGGTATCTACTATAATCTTGCGGCCGGTGAGGCCGGTATCGCCGTGCGGCCCGCCAATTACAAATTTGCCTGTAGGGTTTACATAGAGCTTGTAATTGCCGGTAAAGAGCTTTTTAATTTGCGCCGGCATACGCTTTAACATTCTTGGTATAAGAATGTTCTGCACATCTTCCTTGATTTTTTTCTGCATTGCGGCATCTGAGCCGTAGAGCGGATTGGAGGAGAAATCATCGTGCTGGGTGGAGAGTACAATGGTGTGTACTCTGAGCGGAGTGCGGCTGTCTGAATACTCTATTGTAAATTGGCTCTTGGCATCGGGCCTGAGGTAGGGCATCAACTTGGTGTTTTTGCGAATATCGGCAAGCTCCAACAAGAGGTTGTGGGAGAGCCAGATAGGGAGAGGCATATAATCCTCTGTCTCTCGGCAGGCGTAGCCGAACATAATGCCCTGGTCTCCGGCTCCTTGCTCCTGTTCTTTCTTGCGCTCAACTCCGCGGTTTATATCATCGCTCTGCTCGTGCAGGGCGGTAAGCACTCCGCAAGAGTTGCCGTCAAACATATACTCTCCTTTGGTGTAGCCTATGCGGTTTATTACTCTACGTGCAACTTTCTGAATATCAACAAACGCCTCTGAACGCGCCTCTCCGCCAATTACCACCAGGCCGGTGGTAACAAAGCACTCGCAGGCAACTTTACTCTGTTGGTCCTGCTTTAGGAACTCATCCAATATGGCATCTGAAATCTGATCTGCAACCTTATCGGGATGCCCTTCAGATACCGATTCTGATGTAAACAAATATGACATATCTCTCAATTTTTAATAAAACATTTCCCTATTCCACAATTCCTCCACACTTTAACATTTATTTAGCTGAAAAACAGCTAAATAAATGACATCTTTAACCCCCCAGCTGTTACACAGCAGCCCCAAGGCGAATTTATGAGCCTTCGCGACTGAAAGGAGCTTCCGCTGCATAGCAGCGTATAAAAGCAGCTTGCTGCGTGCCGTTATGGCAACAAGCCATAACGGCATGCGGCCACAGAAGTGGCCGGTCGCTAAAGCGACTTAATAACTTCTCTAAAAAAGTGGGTACTTGAGGGCTTGCAATGGCTTTGTAAGAGAATACAAAGCTGTGGTTGAAAACATTTTAGCATTTTTTTCAAGTGGTTGCAAGCAGCCAAATCTCTCCACTTTTGCAATAGTGTATGGCATACAACTATCGCGATGCAAAATTAAGAATAGTTTATCAACAAAACAAGTGTTAATAAGTTTATTGATAAATATTTTTAGTAAAGCCATTTTTTATTTTTACGGCTCTGATTTGTTTATTATCTTCGCCCGACAAGAAAAAATACCTAATTAAATAATTTTATGAAGAAAACTTTTAAGTTGCTTACTCTCACGCTGTTGAGTATGCTTGTGGCTGTGAGCGCGTTTGCTCAGGTTACAACCTCCTCTATGAGCGGAAGGGTAACAGAGAAAGATGGAACTCCTGTTGCGGGTGCTACCGTGATAGCTACTCACACTCCATCCGGTACAAAGTACTATGCTACTACAGATACCTACGGCAACTACCGCATTCCTAATATGCGTGTGGGCGGTCCGTATGATGTGGAGGCCTCTTTGTTGGGCTACGGAGAGATTAAGACCTCTGATGCTCATCTTAGATTGGGCGAGAACTTTGTGCGTAACCTTGTTATGAACGAGGAGGCTGTTGCGCTGGATGCCATTACCATTACAGCCGGCGTAAATCCGCTTCTGAACTCAGACAAGAACGGCGCCTCTACCAATGTAAGTTCTGCACAGCTGCGCCAGCTCCCTTCTATCAGCAGGGGTATCACAGACTTTACAAAACTTACACCTCAGTCTAACGGAACTGCATTCGGCGGTAGAGATAACCGTATGAACACAGTAACTATAGACGGTGCCGTGTTTAACAACAACTTTGGACTTAGCACCTCTCAGATTTTGCCGGGCGGTCAGGCTCAGCCAATTGCACTGGATGCTATTGAGGAGGTTACTGTAAATCTTGCTCCGTTTGATATTCGCCAGAGCCAGTTTACAGGTGCTTCTATCAATGCCGTAACAAAGAGCGGAACCAACAGATTCTCCGGCTCGCTCTATACTTATCTCCGTCCTAAATCCTTTACAGGTAACAAGGTAGGAGAGAATATAGTTGCCGGTGCTCACGATTCCAAGGCTCAGACATACGGTGTTACACTCGGCGGCCCTATTGTAAAGGATAAGCTCTTCTTCTTTATAAGTGGTGAGTATGAGACTTCTGTAAGCCCTTCAGGCGCTTGGGAGCCAAGCACAGATGGTAAGTCAAACAGTGCAACAAAAACATCCAGAACAACTGTTGCAGATCTTGAGAAGATGTACAACTTCTTAAAGAGCACATATAACTACGATGCCGGTGTTTACCAGAACTTCCCTAACTTCAATACAAAGAACCACAAGATTCTTGCAAGATTGGATTGGAACATAAACAAGAACAATAAGTTTACCGTAAGGTACAACGAGGTTATTGGTACAAACGATGTGCTTACAAATGCTAATTCTGCCCCTGGCTCAAGAGGTAGCGGACGTAGCTCTGCACAGAGTGTGGCTTTCAGCAATGCTTGGTATGGTTTTGAGAATACGGTTAGAAGTATAACTGCTGAGTTGAACTCAACTTGGGGTAAGGTTTCTAACAACTTCTTGGCATCTTATACAATGATTGAGGATAAGAGAACTTCCAACAGCGATATATTCCCATTTGTAGATATCTACAAGGGCGGAGACCAGTATATGGCATTTGGTTATGAGCTCTTTACATATAACAACGATGTTAAGAACAACACTCTCTCTATTAAGGATAACTTGAGTTTTTCTGTTGATAATCACAATATTACATTGGGAGCCTCATACGATCAGCTCTACTTTGCAAATGCTTATATGAGAGAGGGTACCTCTTACTACAGATATGATTACAATGGCACTAAGGACCCTGCAACCGGCATCACATACGCAGATGGTATGGAGGCTTTCTATGCAGGTGCAACTCCTACCGCTTTTGCTATTCAGTATGCTTATAACGAGGGCGAAGTTCCTGCAGTTGAGCTCTCATTCGGAATGGCATCGCTCTATGCACAGGATGAGTGGCAGGCAAACGAGAGGCTGAAGGTTACTTACGGTTTGAGAGCCGAAATGCCTATCTACCTCAACAGCTTGGATGCAAATGCTGAGGTTGATGCCTTTAAGTTCAACAAGTGGAGACAGTATGACTACAAAGTTGGTAAAACTGCAGATAAGAACTACTCTATACAGAGTGGCAAGTGGCCAAAGAGCAGAATACAGCTCTCTCCAAGAATTGGTTTCAACTGGGATGTTAAGGGCGACAGAAGCGTACAGCTCCGCGGAGGTACAGGTCTGTTCACAGGCTTCCTCCCATTTGTATGGTTCACCAACCAGCCTAACGGCTCCGGTATGGTGCAGAGCCCTGAGGTAACAATTACCAATGTGAACACATTGGCTACCAACGGAATAAAGTTCAACCCTAACTTCAGAGACCAGATAAAGAACAATCCTACATTGCTCCCTACAACTCCGGGTAAGCTCCCTAACAATCCTGCTTTGGCCGAGGTTGATAAGGATTTCAGAATGCCTCAGGTTTGGAGAAGCAACATTGCAGTTGATATTAAACTCCCTTGGAATATGGTACTCACTTTGGAGGAGATATTTACAAAGGATATAAATGCAGTAATGCAGAAGAATATCAATATGGAGTATCCAACTGCATTCTATAAGGGTTCAGACAGAAGACCTTACTGGGGAACTCAGAAGATTAATGGTACAGTTGGCTCCGCTATGTTGCTCACTAACACCAGCAGAGGCCATCAGAACTCACTTACTGTACAGCTTACCAGAAATGTGAGCAGAGGATTCTCCGGCAGCCTTGCCTATACATACACAATTGCAAAGGATATAACCTCTAACCCAGGTTCTACCGCTGCTTCTGCCTGGAGTTCAAACCCTGTTATAAGCTACCTTAACGATCCGGAGATCAGCTACTCTAACTTTGCTGTTCCTCACAGATTTGTTGGTAACCTCTCATATAGGTTTGAGTGGCTTGGCCACCTTGCAACAACCTTCTCTCTGATGTACACAGGTCAGGCTCAGGGAAGATGCAACTGGATGTACTCCAACGATATGAACAAAGATGGCTATACAGCTGATCTTATGTATATTCCAAAGAGTGCTACCGATATTAAGTTTGCAGACTACACATACAAATGGACAGATCCAAGCACCAAAGTAACTCACAATGTTACTGTGCCGGCTTCTCAGGCTCAGGCCACTTTCTGGAACTATGTAGAGAATAACAAGTTCCTCCGCAAGCACAAAGGGCAGTATGCACACAGATTTGAGTATATTGCTCCTTGGCATAACAGATGGGATTTCAAAGTTATGCAGGATATTTTCACCAACTTTGGTGGCAACCGCAGATACACTCTCCAAGCAAGTTTGGATATTGTAAATGTTGGCAACTTGCTCAACAAGAACTGGGGTGCCTACAAGAGTATGGGTTCACAGAGCTACGATAACCTCCGCCCGCTTACATTTGTAAATGTTGTAGGTGGCGAGCCAACATTCAGGCTTAATGCAAATGCTACAGCTAACGATGTACAGAGCGTTATAGACAACTTTGTAGATCAGAACACTTGGAAGAAGACAGCTTCTACAAGCTCTACTTGGGGAATGTTGTTAGGTTTGAGACTTATCTTCTAAAGAGTTGATAATAAGTAAAAAAGAAGCGGCAGATACCTGCCGCTTTTTTTTTATGTCATTTTGAGTTTACTCTGTTATTCTGCGCTTTCTCTGTCATTCTGAGCTTACTCTGTTATTCTGCGCTTTCTCTGTCATTCTGAGCTTTCTCTGTCATTCTGAGCGCAGCGAAGAATCTTATGCCTTGTGAGCTGATGGCCGTCAAAGAGAAGATAATCTGCATTGTTGAGCCAGTCTCCGAGTATGGAGAGCGTAGCTCCCTCTTTCAACCGAGAGGTTGCAGATATATGGTAATGGCCTAAAATAAAGCGATTTACTGCTTGCTCTCCTGTTGCTTGCAGGTTGCTCAAATACTCCTCTGCCCAAGCAGTAGCCTTTGCGGTCTGCTCTGCACAGAAACTCTCTCTTGCGCCTTCGGTCTCCTTGCTATAGCGGGTTATGCGGTTGTGGTGGCTCCACTTTTTGCCAAGCCAAAGTGCCCATCTGGGGTGGAGGCCGGAGAATAGAATCTGCAAAAAGCGGCACTTGAAAATACTTTGCAATATTCTGTAAGAGCGGCTTTTATCCCAAAGGCCATCGCCGTGGGCGAGAAAAAAACGCACCCCCTCAATCTGAACAATCTCCGGCTTTGGATGCACAACCGCTCCTATCTCATTTTGCAGATAGCGATAGGTCCAAATATCGTGATTACCATTAAAGAAATGGAGCTTTATTCCTCTCTCCACAAGGGCGGCCATTGCTCCAAGGGCGCGGGTATATCCGCTTGGAATCACATCTTTATACTCATACCAGAAGTCAAAAATATCGCCGAGCAGATAGACCTCTTTTGTGTTGTGTGGCAAGGTATTAAGGAATTCTGCAAATTGCCGCTCCCTTTCGGCCGGCTCCTTATAGCCAAGGCCAAGATGCACATCTGCAACAAAAAAGTAGAGATTTTTATTTGAGCACATACGGCAGCACTATACAGAGCACACCCACAATAAAGCAATATACTGCAAAGCTGTACAGGTTGAATTTCTTTAGTAGCCTTACCATTATTTGGCAAGCGAAAATGCCTGAGAGCAAGGCTGCTAAAAAGCCACACAGTACCGGTAGTGTAAAGAGGGAGCCATCTACACCGGAGAGCCCTTTTATTACCTCCAACAGCGCATCTCCCAGTATAGGTACTATCACCATCAAAAAGGCAAACTGCGCAATGGAGGTCTTTTTAACTCCGCTCATTAACCCTGTTGCTATTGTGGCACCTGAACGAGAGAGGCCGGGCAGTACTGCAAAGCTCTGAGCTATACCTACTAAAAAGGCTTGCAAGTAGCTTATGCCATTTTGCATTCTGAAGATTTTTCTCCTTTGTGCGCCACTCATCTGCTCTGTAACACTCATTCTGTCTGCTATCTTCTGCTCTTTGTCTTCTGCATCTGAGCCGTGCTTGAGGTCTCTTACTGCGGAGATTATCTGGCTAACCAAAAGCAGTACAGCTGTTATTGTAAGCATAATTCCCACAACTAAAAGAGGATTGCCGGTTGCTGCCTTAACAGCCTGTGTATCAAAAATTTTCTCCACAAAATCTTTAAGGAAAAGCCCCACAAAAAGAATAGGAATCATAGAGAGCAGAATCTTAAGAACATAATCCTTCTCCTTGTTCATTCCTTTTGCAAAAGTTCCCTTAATAATCTCGCCTATAGGCTTATAGAAAACAATCAAAGTACTCAGCACCGTTGCCACGTGTACCGCCACATCAAAGGAGAGATTATCTGCTCCTCCAATTCCAAACAGCTCCTGCATTATAGTAAGATGGCCACTGCTGCTGATTGGCAGAAACTCTGCAAGCCCCTGCACCAACCCTAAAATCAATCCTTGCAACCAAGTCATAATATCTAATCTTTAGGTTTACTCTTTTTAAGTATTGCCACAATAATTACAACGGCACCTCCTATCATAACGATAGGGGCAATGTAAAGTCTTCTGAAACTGAAAATTGCATCAGAAAACTCGGATGGAGTTTTTGCTCCTCCTCCCGATAGCAAAATATACCCCAGCACCATTATTGCAAAGCCAACCACAATCCAAAGCACATTACGCTTTGGCAGTGCCATTGCCTCTTGCGCATCTCTGCTTGAGGGTTGACCATTATCTCTTTTTTTATTCTCTGCCATTGTATTTAAGTTTTAACAAAGCGGGCATAAAGCGGCGCAAATTTAAGAATCTGTTTTTAATTTCAATAGTATAGCTTCTCCACACTCATATCGGCCATCTTCTTTACCACCATATAGGTGCAGAAAAAGCAGAGCAGTACTCCAAGCACTACAAGAGCTCCCATTACCAAGGCTATGCTCTCTATGGTTACAAAGCTCCCTACAATATCTATATGGCGGCTATAGAGGAAATAGAGTACTCCGCACAAGGCGGCAATGGCCAGCAGCGCACTCAGAATACCCTGTATTACAGCCCTGTATAGGAAAGGCTTTCGTATGAAACCTTTGGTAGCTCCCACAAGTTGCATAGCGTGAATGGAGAATCTTTTTGAGTAGATATTGAGCCTTACTGTGTTGTTTATAAGTACTATTGCAATAAAGGCCAAAAGAGCCCCTATACCAAGTATTATCAATGCTCCTTTTTTGATGTTGGAGTTAAAGAGGGAGATTAAAGACTCCTGATAGACAACATCTTCCACCATATCGCCCTCCATAAGATGCTCTTTGAAAGAGCGCAGGCTGTCTGTTGCAAGATACTCCTGGTGCATCTGCACCTCTATTGTGGCCGGCAGAGGGTTGGTGCTGAATATCTCCAAAAAATCCTCTCCCAAAAACTCGCGCATCTCAACCGCCCCCTCCTCTTTGGAGATAAGGCGTGCGGACTTTACCTGCGGCAGCACCTCTACATTCTTTGTAAACTGCTCTGCAGCAGAGGCTGTAACCTGCTCTTGCAGAATTATCGAGAGCCTCATATTCTCCTTGAAATAGCGAGTTGCCCCTTGCGCCCAAAATAGCACCAAAGCAAAAAGCCCCACAACAAAAAGCACCATCGCGATACTTATTATAGAGCTTATATAAGAGCGCACCAATCGGGCGCGAATATTGTTTTTCTCTCTCTTTTGGGCTGTCATACCGATGCCAAAGATATAAAAACAGATACTTTCTTAAAAATTTTTGCTACCTTTGCATAAACTATTTTAGGGAAAAGAGTGCGTACAAGAATTTTATACATCAGTTCGGAGATAGCACAGTTCTCACCGGAGAGCCCCGTCTCCTTGGTGGGCAGATATATGCCGCAGGCTGCTCAGGAGAATGGTATGGAGATTAGAGCCTTTATGCCAAAGTATGGTATTGTGAATGAGCGCCGTAACCAGCTTCACGAGGTAATCAGGCTCTCTGGAATGAATATAGTGGTGAGCGATGTGGATAGGCCGCTTGTTATAAAGGTAGCCTCCGTCGCCTCTGTGAGAATGCAGGTCTATTTTATTGAGAATGAGGACTATTTCAACAGGAAGGCTCTCTATACAAATGAGGAGGGACACTTCTTTGATGATAACGATGAGAGAGCCATACTCTTTGCCAGAGGCACATTGGAGACTGTGAAGAAGCTGCGCTGGCAACCCAACATAGTGCATTGCAACGGCTGGATAGCCTCTCTGGTGCCGCTCTATTTGAAAAAACACTTCAAGAACGATCCTATATTCACAGATTGCAAGATTATTGTCTCTCTCTACGATGAGATAAACAAAGAGCGTTTTTCCAACGATTTTGCCAAAAAAGCAATGGTTTCCGGCCTTAAAGCACCGGATTTGGAGTTGCTCAACACGCCAACTGGCATAAATCTTGCAAAATTGGCAGTAAGGTACTCAGATGGTGTTATAGCCGCCAGCAAGGGGATAAGCAAAGAGGTTGTGGATTTTGCAGCAAAAGAGAAGATTCCTCTGCTCCCTTACACAGAGATAACTGAAGGAGCACAAGCCGCTTACACCGCCAAGTACCTTAAGTTTTACAGCAAATTTTTGAAGTAATAATGAGATTCTGCGCAAAGAAAATTACACGGAGGCTTGCTCTTGTGACTGTAGCCTCCTCTCTGCTTGCCACTTCTTGTATAACGGTAGATAAAACCTTGGGAGCAGAGAATATTCCGGATGATTATAAACTCAAACTCAATACTGCAACGCTCCATTTGCCGTTGCAGACCAAAATTATGGATAGTCTGGATTCCAACAACCCCTCATACGGTTATCTGGGGGCATTGAGAAGCAGCGAGTTTGGGTTATCAACATTCTCGTTTGCAGCCAATTACAGACCTTTCTTCAAACTTGAACATTTGGGCAAAGATAGGGTTGTAAAAAAGGCGTGGATAACAATGAGAAGGGCCTCTCTCTCCATTTTGAGCGAAGATCAGGAGGGATTGCCGCAGACCTTCCACGTATATAGAATGACACGTGTTATAGACTCTGCTTGCAGATATAACAACACCTTCAAAGAGAGCGACTATATACCAACCCCGATAGATAGCGGCGGAGTAATATACACAGGCAAAGATACCTTGGTTATAAACCTTAAAAAGAGCTTTGCAAAAGAGCTGCTTACCGCAACAAAGGAGGAGATTGAAGATGTAGAGAAGTTCAAAAAGAGATTCAAGGCGCTCTACTATACCTGCGATGTTCCACAGGAGGGGACACTGGGGGGCAGACTCAATAAATTTGACCTCTCCGCCAACACTTCAAATCCGGCTTTTATAAATATACAGATAAATTTCAAGCCAACTTGGGGAGACCAACCGCGTAAGGATACGGTTATTACTCTATATGTGAACTCAGGGCTTGTGCAGAACTACTCCACATACGAGTCTAAGAGTTTAGAAAAGGCTGAGCCGCAGAAGTATATAACCATTGAGGGAGTGGGCGGAATAAAACCTTACTTAGATCCGGCTGTTCTTAAAGATACTTTAGATAACTGGGTTGCAAGAATGGGCTATAAGCCGGAGAGGGTGCTCATTGGCAGAGCAACATACGTGTTGCCGTTTGAGTTTGACGAGGCAAGGTTGAGCGCAATAAACAAGCTCTATGCCTCCTCTTTATACCCGAACAATCGTACAAAAGATACAACTCTTTTCTGCTACACTCCGTTGGAGGATGTTTACTCCTCCAACAATTTGGTGGGCTCAATAAACAGATCGTTGAACAGCTATAGCGGAGATATTTCCAGCCATATTCAGAAGATAGTAAATAAGAGCAAGAGCGAAATACTCACAAACAGCAGATTATATAGTATGTGGTTTGCTCCACTAATTACATCAAGTGGCGCAGTCTCTTATTATTCAACCACAACCACAACCGTATATTCGTTGGATAAGGAGACCTATCCTATTACAACAATAAATGGTCCGCTGCATAAGGATTATCCGCGTTTGGAACTTGTTTATACCATACTTCCGGAGTAGTATAAGATTCTTCGCTACGCTCAGAATAATGGAAGCTGTTGCTCTATGATGTAGCTTAAAAATCGCCGCTCATAACGGAGTAGTAGAGAGTATCAAATCCGCCGCTGTGGTAGAGCAGTATGAGATCCTCCACCATTCTGTCTTCTCCAAACTTATCGTATGGCCGCTTGAGGTCGTTGCCAAAAATTTTTGCCACCGTTTGCCAGAATCCCGCAGCAAGGCGGCCTCTGTATTCTCTTATTATGTAGAAACTTGTGCGGCCAAGCTCGCGATCTATCAGCTTTAGCAGCAGTCTCCCTTGCGATATGCTCATTCTTCTGAGCGGCTTTTCAAACTGCTTGAACAGCTGTTTCTGATAGCTCTCCATATAGGCGTTCCTCTGGCTCTCCGTAAAGTTGCTCACAGCCAGCACGCTGTCTGCCTCTTGTATAATTGTTCTGGCCTGCAGGGCGTATGGATATACCTTTCTGAAATTATATACAAGGCGGCGGTACTGCCTCCAGTTCTGATTCTTACGCTTGCCCTGCATCTTGCCAAACTTAAAGAGGGCAGGCAGTTGGTCTATAAAAACGGTATCGCCCTCTATAACCTTGTAACTCATTATGTAATAGTTGCTGCCGGTAATTCCCTGCTGAGCCTTCTGACGCTCAATCTCAATCATCTGCCGCTCTCTCTTTTTGAGCCTCTTTTCTATCTCGCGCCGCTCTTGGTTTATTCTCTCAATCTCTGTGGGGGTGGTCTTGATGGTATCTCGCTGATGCGGAATAGCTACTCTTGTACTATCTTGAGCATAAGATAGTTGTATTGTAAGCAGGTTTCCGAACAGCAATAACGACAAAAGAAGGGAAAGGGGATAATACCTTTTGAGACTCTTCGCTTTGCTCAGAGTAACGGGAGGTTTATATGCTCTTTTTACACTCATCTTTATAAGATGCCTCAAAAATACTAATAAACACTTAGTTTTTGCTTAATAGTTTTTTGCTATCCACATAGAGAAAAATATATCCTCCACAGAATATCTTTTTGCCTTTCCTCTATTCTGACAGGTAATATATTGGTTTGCAAGCAGCATAGAGATAGCGTGCCGGCTGAAATTTGGCGATTTTAGTGCATATTTTCTTTGCAGGGTTTATCTTAGTAAAAACATTTTGGGAGATTGCAATAAAATAAACTATATTTGAAATTGTTTTCTATAAGAGTTTTAACGGAGCACTATGCAGGATTTTTTTCATTTCAACGGCTTTACCCCTTGGGTGTTCCTTGTAGATATGGGACTCATCTGTGCTCTTATGCTCATTGGCAAACTTATTAGGGTTAAGGTAAAATTTGTGCAGAGGCTTTTTATTCCGCCCAGTCTTATAGCAGGTTTGCTCGGCTTGGTGTTTGGGCCGAATGCTCTGGGGATACTCCCATTTTCAAGTAATCTCTCATCGTATGCTGCGGTGCTTATTGCTTTAGTTTTTGCCACGCTCCCCTTTTCTGCTGCTAAAACCCCTATGAAAGAGGTAGTTAAGAGGGTTGGCCCTATGTGGGTTTATGCCCAGCTTGGAATGTTGCTCCAATGGGGAGTAATGGGGCTGTTGGGGCTATATCTTTTCAAGAGCATCTGGCCGGAGCTTAACAGCGCTTTTGGAGCAATGCTTCCAACAGGCTTTTACGGAGGGCACGGAACGGCTGCCGCCATTGGCACGGCATACGAGAATCTGCAAGGGGCTCTCAAATGGGAAGATGCTATGACCTTGGGAATGACTACCGCCACCGCAGGAGTAATTTTAGCCATAGTGGGTGGCCTTGTAATAATAAAGTGGGGTGCCAGAAATCATCATACAAAATTTATTGCAGACTTTAACGAGTTGCCGCCACAGCTACGCACAGGGCTTTTGCCCAAAGAGGGGAGGGAGAAGCTCGGAGAGGCTACAACCTCATCAATATCTATAGAGCATCTTACATTCCATTTTGGCATAATCTTTTTTGTGGCAGCTCTGGGTTATGCGGCAAGCGTGGGTGTTAAAAACCTCTGTTCCAACCTGCAACCGCCATACAGCGGTATGGAGTTGCCGGTCTTCTCCTGTGCCTTTATTGTGGGGCTTCTGCTAAAACGGCTTTTTGATGCAACAAAGGTTTCTGAATATATCTGTAACCGCACCGTGCAGAGGCAGGGTAGCTTTTTTACAGATTTGCTTGTGGCCTTTGGGGTAGCCTCAATAAAGATAGGGGTAGTGGTACAGTATTGGCTTCCGTTAGTGTTGCTTATAGCCATTGGCGCAGTGGTGGTTTTTGCTATCACATTCTACTTTGGCCGCCGCCTAAGCCCATCATTCTGGTTTGAACGCTCCATATTTGCGTGGGGCTGGTGGAGCGGCACAATGGCTATGGGTATTGCCCTTGGGAGAATTGTAGATCCTCAAACCAAGAGCGGCACAATGGATGACTATGCTTTGGCCTATCTGCCAATAGCTCCTGTGGAGATAATTTTAATTACTCTTATCCCGATAGCCTTTTCTGCCGGCTGGGGCGCTCTTCTTATGTGGCTCTGCCTTGCCATAGCATTTCTTTTGGTTCTTTTGGCTCTGCGTATGCATTGGTGGAAAAAAAATAAATAAAAAGGTTGCCAATCTCATTTATTTATCTATTTTTGCGCAGTTTTGTAACAAAAAATAAACATTTTTGCATCTTGCTGCAAGGCTGTAATTTATTTATATTCACTATAATGAGAACAATAAGAACCACTCTGCTTTTAGTTATTTTTCTCTCTTTGTTCTTGAGCTGTACCCAAGATGACAAGTTCAAGAGAGATGGAGCTAAATCTACCGTTGATGGAATAACATTCAGTATAGATGCAATGGGTGTTGGTGTTGCGGCTCCTGCCTCAAAAGCCGGAGCAGTAGAGGAGAGCTCCTCTTTGGCTTACTACGATGAGCGTTATGAGATAGGCTCTCTCTTGAAGCCAACGCACTCATCCGGCCCTTCTTCCACAACAGTATCCTCCAACCTTAAATATAGCGGAGATCAAAACTATACCGTTACCATTGCCGGCAATAACTATAAGTATGAGAGCATACTTTGGGAGAAAGGCGATAGAATAAGTATTGGTATGTTTGCACCCGATGGCACCTCCTCTAACCGTAATATTGATTTTGTAGATTATCAGATAAATGCAATAACAAATAGCGAGCAGAAAAGCTCTGCCACCATAACCGGTATATTCAATAAAGGTGTGCGTTGGTTTTTTGATGGCGCAAATCCTACCACATTAGTATCTCCTTACGATAGGCTTCTTTGGGAGGATGCTCCGCAAGGTGCTGTTTTTTATGCCTTTTGGCCGGATATGTCAAAAAATAGTCGTACTCCTTCTCTTATGACGTCAATGCCAACGATTAACTCATCTCAGGTAATGATGTCTGATTTAGTTATGCCTGCCACTCAATATTGTACTTTGGATGGCTCTGTAACAGGTAAGCAACTCTATCGCCCTGATATGAATCTTGCCTATATGAGTGCAGTAGATATAGCTTATAATGCCGGAGACAATGTAAAACTTACATACTATCCCGATTTTACCGCCTTTGAGTTTATTATCAAAAATGAAACATCATCCAAAATGCGTATAAAGAGCGTGCGTTTGGAGAGTATAAATGACTACTTGGCGGGAACTTTTCGGCAAGCCTTTAGTCTGATTAATACAGGAGATGAAAATACAAAAGGTATCTCAAATGCAATTAATTGTAACGAATCTTCTGCCGGCAAGACTATTACAATGAAATTCAAAAATGGTGATGCTATACAAGATTATGTAGAACTGACAGATACACCGCTTCAGTTTACAATAATGTCTTGCTCCAAAACAGATTCCAAAATGAAGGCGCTTACAAATGGTGGCATTATTGAAAGAAGCGATTCATACATAAGCGGTTGTGCCGTATTTTTTGATATGCAGATTAGCACCGATGGGGGTACTACTTGGAGCGATGTAACCCGTCAATTGGATTTGCGCCGTAACACAAGTGGAGCAACCAATGCTTCTGATTGGATAAAAATTCCTGTCAGGAGCAAGGTTGTTATTAGCAATGTGGCTGTGCCTGAGCAGGTTGGTAGCTTTACCGCCAAGGAGTTCAGCGTGAGTTCCACCAAAACGGTGGTCTTCTCCCCCGGCAATCTGCAGGCTAAGCCAACCGGCTATGGCACCGTCTCCGAGTGGCGTTTTGCCCCTCACCAATGGGATGCTATAGGTATTAAAAATTCCATATATCCCGATGGATTTGACTACAATTCCACAAGCGGTACCAATGGCTTTAGTGCAGAGAATACCCATTGGATGGATCTCTTCTGTTACAGCGCATCGGGTGGTAGTCCGCAAACATCGTGGGGTGTAGTGACTGCCCAAGGGAGTGTTGTGGCGGAGACAGAATACGGCGGTGATTTTTTGGATTGGGGAAATAATCCGGATATTGTAAATACTCTTGGTGCCGGTTGGTTTACACCTTCTGCAGATGAGTGGGAATATATTTTGACGGGTCGCGATGGTGCGGCTTCAAAATGGGCGATAGCTAAAGTGGGTAATGTTGCCGGACTTATACTGCTCCCTAACGATTGGACACTTCCAAGAAACTGTAACTTTATTGCAGGAGCTACTGATTACACCACTAATGTCTATAGTAACAGAGGTGTAATTGGCAACAGCGGTAGTTGGAGTGCTATGGAAAAGGCAGGAGCTGTCTTTTTGCCGGGAGTCGGGAGAAGAGGTACAGCAGCTAACCAACAAATATATAAGACGCCGCAGTATATATCATCTACATATACTAAAAGTACCGCTACCGGAGGAGAAACCAGCTTATCATACAGACTATTAAGTTGTGGTGGAAATGATCCGGCAGCACCAACTTTAGGTGGAAATGCATTAAGAAATATCGGCCTGTCGGTACGTTTGGTAAAAGATCCGGTATCTTATAATTTCTATTTGCAACAACCGGATGATATTACATTGAATTATTCCTCCAATGGTGGTAGCAGCACAACTCCAAAAACCTCTTTCTATAGCTATAAAACACCGGTGGGCAGCACTACTAAAATACCGGTTGATGTTACCGCCGAGTTCTCCTTGGATGGAACCACCTTCTATTCGGCTTCGGATGCCGGTATTCCGTCTGAGTTGAGCCAAATAGTTGGCACTACGCCATTTACTGCAACCAACAACGGGGTCAACTATACGGGAACAATATCTTTAAACGCCAGCAGTAATTTACAAAACGAGCACGCTATCACACTAAGAGAACGCGACCCTGGAGATGGAACAAGCAGCTCTCCGCAAGACCTCTCTATGTACCCTGTTTCTGCGGTTACAGCTCCTTTCGCAGGTAGCCGCCGTAGCGGGCCTGTTAC
>CADBUS010000048.1 GCA_902797895.1 uncultured Bacteroidia bacterium
TATAATCTTGCTATTCCTGAGGAGAAAGATTTGCAGGACGATGAGGGAAAACTTATGTTTAGAGCCCTCTCTATATGCCGTACTATCAAGGATTTTGAAACATTCTTGGATACTATTACAAAGCCTATAAGAATAGAGGCTAACTTTGGAGTAATAGATGCCGAGGGTGGAGCTGCTTACTATGAGGTAAATACAAGGAATTGGAAAAAATATGATGCCAATGATCCTACAATAGCACCGGACGGAGTGCTTATTTATACCAATTTTTCAAAGGGCGGAAGAAAAGATGAAGGACTTGGATATATAAGATACGATATTGCCTCAAAGATAATTGGAGATGCTATTAATGAGAAAGTTAAGTTTTCTCCATATTGGATTATGGAAAATCTTTCACGCTCATTTTACCACTCTGTTTTGGGTACCGATTTAAGAAAGTCAGACGCTCCGGGTAATGGTTGGTTTATAGACCAAGATTACATAAGCCGCAAATCTACAAGTGCCGTCTCTATTTTTCAGGGTGTAAACAAGGGAGAGAATCCAAAGAATACAATCTTCTGGTGCGCACTTGGTTACGGCCCTTTGGCAATGCTTGTTCCAACATTTATGACATATCCTTCTGAACTGCCGTCGGTTATGGTGAAACAGGGCAAAAAGAGCAGTAACTGCAAAATGTGCAATATGTCTTTGGCCGTAAAAGCAAATATATTTCCAATAAAAAGAGGCAACGGAAGCAAGTACTTCAACTTTGGAAAGCTCTATAATTCAAAGGGTACAGGCTATGCTCAAAAACTTGCCCCTTACGAGAAGCAGATAGCAGATAAATCAGAAGAGCTTATCTCTCAGTTACGAGAAGATAAACTCTCCTTGAAAAATCTAAAAAGTTTTAACAGTTTTGTAGATAAGACCGCTTCAAAAGCCTACGGCTCACTGAAATAGAGAAACATTATTTATTTCTCTTTTCCGGTCTTTTTTCCAATTTTCCGTAATAGGAGATTGTATCTCTGAATATGCTCTGCAAAGTGATAGTGGCAGAGCCGTTGTTGTAAATTTCTATATTAAAGCTCAGAGTTTCTGTGCTGTATTGGTTTTTACAATCAAAAGTAATTATGGTACTTGTTTTATTTTTGTTCTGTCTCTTTTTGAACTTGATTTGTGAGCCATCTACCTCTATGCCGGCATTTTCAGCCACTAAAACTACGCTATTGTGTATTCTGCCAAAATAGGGGAGATAACAATTCAAATCTCCATCCTCAATAGAGAGAAAATATCCGTCTGAACTGGAAATAGGTTGAACACCTACAAAGGAAGGTACTATTCTGTCAATAAAGATATAGATATCATCATTCTCTAAAGAAGTTCTTACAAAAGCCTCATTTTCTGCGTAATAGTTACCGTTTTTTGAAATTCCGCAACCACCGAGCAGCATTATGGTACCAATTAGTGCCATTGCAAAAAAGTTAAATCTACTTGTTTTCATAACAGACTAATTTTGTTGTTAATACTCTATGACTTTGTAATCGTAAAATTAAGAACAAAAACCGTTCCTTGTACATTTTGGTGTTAAATACCGCATTATGCTTTGAAATAACCAAAAAAGTGGTTAAAATTGTAGGACAATAGAAACTTTTAATAACGATCCAATGACAGATACAAAGTTAATATCCCATATTCCCGATGGGCCTCTTTCGGAAAAATGGAAAAAACGCAAGGCCGAGATAAAGGTTGTCAGCCCTGCCAATAAGAGAAAGTTAGAGATAATTGTAGTTGGCACAGGATTGGCCGGAGCCTCTGCGGCGGCATCTTTGGGAGAGATGGGCTACAATGTCAAGATTTTCTGCATAAGCGATTCCCCAAGAAGAGCGCATTCCATTGCTGCTCAGGGTGGTATAAATGCAGCAAAAAACTATCAGAACGATAACGATTCCATCTACAGACTCTTTGTAGATACTGTAAAGGGAGGAGATTTCAGAAGCCGCGAGGCCAATGTTTATCGCCTTGCCGAGGTTAGTAACAGTATTATAGACCAGTGTGTCGCTCAGGGAGTTCCGTTTGCCAGAGAGTATGGTGGATTGCTCGCCAACCGCTCATTTGGAGGAGCGCAGGTAAGCCGTACATTCTATGCCCGCGGTCAAACCGGCCAGCAGCTCTTGCTTGGTGCATACGCTGCATTGAATAAGGAGATTGCAGCAGGCTCTGTAAAGAGCTATCCACGCCACGAGATGTTGGACTTGGTTCTTATAAACGGCCAGGCAAAGGGTATTATTGCAAGAAATATAGCTACAGGAGAGATAGAACGCTTTGGTGCTCACGCAGTTGTAATAGCAACCGGTGGATACGGCAATGTATATTTCCTCTCTACCAATGCAATGAACAGCAATGGCTCTGCAGCTTGGCAGTGCTACAAGAAAGGAGCATATTTCGGCAACCCTTGCTTTGCACAAATTCACCCAACCTGTATCCCTGTTCACGGCACTCAGCAGAGTAAGCTAACCCTTATGAGCGAATCGCTGAGAAATGATGGAAGAATCTGGGTTCCAAAACATAAGGAAGATGTTGAAAAGCTCCGCAAAGGGCAGATAAAGGCCTCTGAAATTCCTGAAGAGAGAAGAGACTACTATCTTGAGAGAAGGTATCCTGCGTTTGGAAACTTAGTACCAAGAGATATAGCTTCTCGTGCAGCAAAAGAGAGATGCGATGCCGGCTTTGGAGTGAATGAGACAGGCCGTGCGGTATTCCTCGATTTCAGAAGTGCTATCGAGAGGCTTGGAGAGGATAAGATAAGAGAGCGTTATGGCAACCTCTTCCAGATGTATGAAGAGATTACAGATGTAGATGCCTACAAGGAGCCGATGATGATTTATCCTGCTATTCACTACACAATGGGCGGCCTTTGGGTAGATTACGATTTGCAGACCACAATACCTGGTCTTTACGCTATTGGTGAGGCAAACTTCTCAGATCACGGAGGAAACCGCCTCGGCGCTTCTGCACTTATGCAGGGGCTTGCAGATGGTTACTTCATTCTTCCGTTCACAATAGGAGACTACCTCTCTCATAAGATTCAAGAGCCAAAGACAGATACCAACGCACCTGAGTTTGAAGCAGCCGAAAAGGCTATTAAAGAGCGTATTGCAAAGCTATTTGCCATAAAGGGCAAACGCTCTCCGGATCAGATTCACAAAGAGTTGGGAAATATTATGTGGGAGTATGTTGGAATGGGCAGAACAGAGGAGGGGCTTAAAAAGGCCATTGTTGAGATTAAGAGGCTTAAAGAGGAGTTCTGGAAAGATGTTTATGTAGCCGGAGAGAATGGAGAGTTCAATCAAGAGCTTGAAAAGGCTCTCAGACTTGCAGATTTCTTTGAGATTGGTGACCTTATGGCTCGCGATGCGCTTAACCGCCACGAGTCTTGTGGAGGCCATTTCAGAGAGGAGATGCAAACAGAGGAGGGAGAGGCAAAGAGAGATGATGAGAAGTTTATGTATGTCTCTGCCTGGGAGTACAAAGGCGAGGGGCAGGAGCCTGAGCTTCACAAAGAACCTCTTGTATATGAAGGAATTAAAGTAGCAACCAGAAACTATAAAGATTAGTTATGAAATTTACTATAAAAGTTTGGAGACAAAAAAATGCCAAATCAAAAGGGCGTTTTGAGAGCTATAAAGTAGATAATATCAGCCCCGATTCCTCATTTCTTGAAATGTTGGATATACTTAACGATCAATTAGTTGCACAAAATGCAGATCCGGTAGCCTTCAGCAAGGGGTGTAAAGATGGCGAGGTTTGTTCAGGCGAGGCTCTTAAACAGGCTAAGGCACAGGGAGCAGCACTGCCTGTAAGTTTTGACCACGACTGCCGCGAGGGTATCTGCGGAGCTTGCTCGCTCTACATCAATGGCCGCGCTCACGGCCCAGAGAATGAGGTAACTACCTGCCAGCTCTTTATGAGAAAGTTCAAAGATGGTAGCACAATAACCATTGAGCCTTGGAGAAGCGCAGCCTTTCCTGTAATCAAAGACCTTGTTGTTGATAGGAGCGCTTTAGACAAGATTATGCAGGCCGGCGGATTTATCTCTGTAAGAACAGGTAGCGTGCAGGATGCCAACAATATACCAATTCCAAAGGAGAAGGCAGACGAGAGTATGGATGCTGCCTCTTGCATTGGGTGCGGTGCTTGTGTTGCAACTTGTAAGAACGGTTCAGCAATGCTATTTATAGGGGCAAGGGTAAGTTCGCTTGCATTGCTTCCGCAGGGCAAGATTGAGAGTACCAGAAGAGCGCTCAATATGATAGCCAAGATGGATGAGCTTGGTTTTGGAGCTTGTACAAATACAAGAGCTTGCGAGATGGAGTGCCCTAAAAAGGTATCTGTCACTCATATAGCAAGGCTCAACAGAGAGTTCCTGAAGGGCTATTTAAAAAAATAAGCCAAAAGAGAACTGCTACCCTGAACCAAGTGAAAATTCTTCGCTATCACTCAGAATGACAGCAAACAAAAAGGGGTGTCAAAACATTTTTGACACCCCTTTTTGTTATCACTTTGTTTTTGAAAAACTATCTTTCCAAAGTAAAGGTTTGGCCGTGGAACTGGAATGAAAGTCTGTTGCCTTTTATTGTTCCTGTTACAGTTTCTGCTCTGTTGTTGGAGCCATCTTTATCTGCCTTAGTATTATAGGATTGATCATTTGCAGGAGTGAGTTCCATAACAAGATTTGGTTTCTTGTAGGTGTATGTACCTGCATAAATCTCTTTCCAGCTGTTAGCTGCCTTTGTTACGGCAGAACCACCCATCTCTAAAGCTAACTCAACAGTGTAATCAGATTTTAGATAAAGAGTTGCACCCTTTGCTGTACCAGGGGTAACTGCAGCCATTCCCCAAGTAGTTCCCTTAACATCCTTAGGAGTTGTGTCTTTATCACCGCAAGAGGTAATAGTAAGAGCCAAAAAAGCTACTGCTAAAATTGAAAGAATCTTTTTCATAGA
>CADBUS010000049.1 GCA_902797895.1 uncultured Bacteroidia bacterium
ACTAAAACCGATTACATTGTTTACAGCACATTCAAGGATGGCAAATGGGCACCTGCTAAGCTGACAGAGGATTTTAATATCGCACTAAGCTCATACGCAGGTGTTTATCATTATGGTTCTTCTTGCTTTGAGGGGCTTAAGGCCTTTAGGGGCGTAGATGGCAAGGTGCGTCTTTTCCGCCCGGAGGAGAATGCCAAGAGAATGCAGCGTAGCGCAAACTTCCTGGACCTTCCTGCTCCAAGTGTAGAGATGTTCATTGAGATGTGCGATATGGTGATTAAGGCTAATTCTGAGTATATTCCGCCATACGAGACAGGTGCTTCTCTCTATCTGAGGCCGCTACTTATTGGTACAAACCCTCAGCTGGGTATCAGATCTTCTGAGGAGAGTATGTTTGTTATTTTAGCTGCTCCTGTTGGCACATATTCAGGCGATAAGATTCTTGTGCCTGGTACTGCTGTTGTGGGCAGAAACTATGACAGGGCTGCACCTAACGGCTCCGGAAGCTACAAGATTGGTGCAAACTATGCACAGAGCCTTCACCCTTACAATTTGGCTCACAAGCAGGGCTATAGGGAGCTTCTCTTCCTCGATTCCAAGACCAATTCTCTAATTGAGGAGTTTGGCTCATCCAACTTCTTTGCTATCAAGGGCAACACATATATCACTCCGCTCTCTCCAAGCATTTTGGCATCTATTACCAATGCAAGTTTGAGAACTGTTGCAGAGGATTTGGGTATGAAGGTTGAGAGAAGAGAGGTGCCTATTACTGAGCTTGCTGAGTTTGAAGAGGTTAACTCTTGCGGAACAGCCGTTGTAATAACTCCTATCGCCTCAATAGACGATAAGGCTAAACTTGAGGATACTGAGGTTGTTAAGCACTATACCTTTGGTGATCCAACCAAGTGTGGCGATAAGAGCCGCGCTCTCTATGACCAGATAATCGGCATACAGAAGGGCCACTTGGATGACAGATTCGGCTGGATTCGCTTTATAGACTGCTAAGAGCTAAAACTTGCAATTAAATCAAATCCAAATGGTTGCATCTGTAGAAGAGCTTGAAAAGATACTCTATGAGAGGGGGGCGGAAGAGGCTATCGCTGAGGCAAACAGCTATATAGCATCCTCTGCTGCCGACTTAGATGGAGCCTACTATATACTCGGCAACGCCTACCGCAAGAAAGGCGATTGGCAGGGTGCAATCAATAACTATCTGAGAGCTATGGAGATAAATCCGAATTCTCCGGCCAAACAGGCCTATCAGATGGCTAATGATATTTTGGATTTCTTTAATAAGGATATGTACAACCAATAGGTTGAATAAAGAAAATAATTATTAACTAACAAACAATAACACTATGGCGAAAATGAGAGGGGTTACGGTCATTGATACAGAGCGTTGCAAAGGTTGCAGACTCTGCGTTGTGGCTTGCCCGCTTAATGTTCTTGCTTTGGCAAAGAGCGTGAATCGTAAGGGTTACAACTATGCGGAGACAGTTTTGGCTGATACCTGCACAGGATGTACCTCTTGTGCTGTAGTTTGTCCTGACGGCTGTATAACCGTTTACCGCAAAAAGGAGGAATAAATTATGGCAGAAAGGGAAATTACTTTGATGAAAGGCAACGAGGCTATTGCACACGCTGCAATACGTTGCGGTTGCGATGGATACTTCGGTTATCCTATTACTCCACAGTCTGAGGTACTTGAGACCTTGGCAGAACAAAAACCTTGGGAGACTACCGGAATGGTAGTACTCCAGGCAGAGAGCGAGACATCTTCTATAAATATGGTTTATGGAGGTGCTGCTACAGGAAAGAAGGTTATGACATCATCTTCCAGCCCCGGTATCAGCCTTATGCAGGAGGGTATCTCCTACTTGGCAGGTGCCGAGCTGCCTTGCCTTGTAGTGAATGTAAGCCGCGGCGGCCCTGGTCTTGGAACTATCCAGCCGAGCCAGGCAGACTACTTCCAGAGCTGCAAGGGTGGTGGACACGGAGACTATAGACTTATAGTGCTTGCCCCATCTTCTGTACAGGAAATGGCTGATTTTGTATATCTTGCATTTGAACTTGCCTTCAAGTACCGCAATCCGGCTATGATTCTTACAGATGGCGTTATTGGCCAGATGATGGAGAAGGTTGAGCTTCCTCCTTTCAAGGCTCGCAGAACAGAGAAGGAGATTATAGAGCAGTGCCCTTGGGCTGCAAACGGCCGCCCGGCTGGCAGAAAGCCTAATATCATAACCTCTTTGGAGTTGGATCCTGCTGTTATGGAGGAGATTAACATCAGACTCCAAAAGAAATATGCTCAGATTCAAGAGAATGAGGTTAGAGTAGAGGAGTTTATGCTTGAGGATGCAGAGTATGCAATTGTGGCATTCGGTTCGGCTGCCCGTATTGCAAAGAAAGCTATCGAGATGGCAAGAGAGGAGGGTATAAAGGTTGGACTTTTGCGCCCTATCACTCTATGGCCATTCCCAATCAAAGAGGTTGAGGCTCTTAGCAAAAAGGTTAAGGGTATTCTCTCTTTGGAAATCAATGCAGGCCAGATGGTTGAGGATATTCGCCTTGCTGTGAACGGTAGGATTCCGGTATCCCACTATGGCAGGCTCGGTGGTATTATTCCTGCTCCGGATGAGGCAGTTGTTGAGCTAAAGAAACTGATTAAATAGGATGGTTATGGATATAAAAGAGATAATGCAACCGGAGAACCTGGTTTACAAGAAACCGGAGCTTCTCAACGATACAGCAATGCACTATTGCCCCGGGTGTAGCCACGGAGTTGTTCACAAACTTATTTCTGAGGTAATTGCAGAGATGGGTATGGAGAACAAAACAGTAGGTGTTTCACCTGTTGGATGTGCTGTGTTTGCCTATAAATATATTGATATTGATTGGGAGGAGGCTGCTCACGGCCGCGCTCCTGCCTTGGCTTCTGCTGTTAAACGCCTTTGGCCGGACAGATTAGTATTTACTTATCAAGGTGATGGAGATTTGGCTTGTATTGGTACAGCTGAAACCATCCACGCACTCAACAGAGGCGAGAACATTACAATAGTGTTTGTAAACAACGCTATTTATGGTATGACCGGTGGACAGATGGCACCTACAACCCTTATGGGTATGAAGACAGCTACCTGCCCTTACGGCCGCGATGCTAAACTGCACGGTTATCCTCTCAAGGTTGCCGATATAGCTGCCTCTTTGGAGGGAACTTGCTATGTTACAAGGCAGAGCGTGCATACAGTTGGCGCTATCAACAAGGCTAAGAGAGCTTTAAGAAAGGCATTCGAGTACTCGATGCAGGGCAAAGGCTCCTCTTTAGTAGAGATGGTATCTACTTGTAACTCAGGTTGGAAACTCTCTCCGGAGAAGGCTAACAAGTGGATGGAGGAGAATATGTTCCCATTCTACAACCTTGGAGATATCAAAGACACAGGAGCTAATAACCAATAAAAGGAGAAGAAGATGAAACAGGAAATTATTATAGCCGGATTCGGCGGACAAGGCGTTCTCTCTATGGGAAAGATTCTTGCATATTCCGGGCTTATTGAGGGCAAAGAGGTTACTTGGATGCCTGCATACGGTCCAGAGCAGAGAGGAGGTACCGCCAATGTTACAGTTATTGTGAATGACGAGCCAATCTCTTCTCCTATCTTGAGTACATACGATACTGCCATAATTCTCAACCAACCATCTATGGAGAAGTTTGAGAGCAAGGTAAAACCAGGTGGTACTCTTATCTATGATGGATATGGAATAAGTGTTCCTCCAACTCGCAAGGACATAAATGTTTACAGAGTAGATGCTATGGATGTTGCAGCTAAGATGAATCTTATTAAGATATTCAATATGATTCTGCTTGGCAGTTACCTTAAACTCCATCCTATCGTAAAGATAGAGAGCGTTTTGAGTGCCCTTAAAAAGACACTCCCAGAGCGCCACCACGGCCTTATTCCTCAGAATGAGGAGGCTATCAAAAAGGGTATGGAGCTTGTCTAACTACTCTATAGTTTAAGTGAAAAGGGCGCTGTTGAGGCGTCCTTTTTTGTTTGCTATCCCATACCTCACTCACAAAAGCTCATTCTGAACGAAAGCGAAGAATCTCTTAATACTTTTGAAATATGAAATAGATTTCATATATTTAACAGATAAAAATAAATTATTATGGAACTGTGGCAAATATGGCTGATTGTAGCCCTCTTGTTTTTTGTGATTGAGATTCTTACAACCGGTGTGGCGGTAATATGCTTCTCTTTTGGGGCGCTTGCCTCTATGATAGTTGCACTCTGCGGAGGGAATATAACTTTGCAGGTAATTCTGTTTGCGGTAGTCTCTTTGCTGAGTCTTATCTTTTTGCGCCCTGTGCTTGTAAAGCTCTTTTACAAAAAGGGTAAAAAGGAGGTAAAGACAAATGTAGATGCTCTTATCGGTAGGATAGGAGTAGTTTCTGAAACAATAGATTTTGCTAAAAATCAGGGACGTGTAGCTGTGGATGGTGATGATTGGAAGGCTGTAAGCCAAGATGATTCCGTTATAGAGAAGGGGGAGAAAGTGGAGATTGTAAAGATAGAGAGCATTATTGTAACTGTAAAAAGAGCAGTAAAATAGGGATGAGTAAAAAGATTCTTCGCTTTGCTCAGAATGACAGATAGGCTCAGAATGACGGTATAGTGTCATTCTGAGGTGGATTTACCAGCCGAAGAATCTCTAAGTTACCCTCTTAATTGAAATAAAAACCTTAAAAACAATAGATTATGGGACTTATTATACTTGGAGTAGTTGTTCTGATAGTTATTCTTTTTGTGCTATCGGGAATAAAAGTAATTCAGCAATCGGAGACGAGAATTGTTGAGAGATTGGGCAAGTACCACGCAACACTTCCATCTGGAATAAACATTATATGGCCTATTATAGACAAGGCAAGAAGGGTTTATACAAGAAAGGTGGTTGAGGGGTATGACGGAATGGCCCACGTGGTTGTGCGCCAGAGCGAAAGAATAGATTTGCGCGAACAGGTTTTTGACTTCCCAAAGCAGAGCGTTATTACAAAGGATAATGTTACTACTACTATAAATGCGCTCCTTTATTTCCAGATTACAGATCCTGTAAAGGCTGTATATGAGATAGATAACCTGCCTTACGCAATAGAGAAGCTGACACAGACCACTCTCAGAAATGTAATTGGCGAGCTTGAGTTGGACCAGACTCTCACCTCAAGAGATACCATAAACTCAAAACTGCGTGCTGTGCTTGATGATGCTTCCAATAAGTGGGGAGTGAAGGTAAATCGCGTTGAGTTGCAGGATATTACACCTCCAAACAGCGTAAGAGATGCTATGGAGCAGCAGATGCAGGCAGAGCGTGAAAGGCGTGCAAAGGTGCTGAAGGCATCGGGAGACAAGGAGAAGGCTATTTTGGAATCTGAGGGTTTGAAAGAGGCTCAGATAAATAGGGCAGAGGCGGAGAGGCAGACAAAGATACTTCAGGCCCAGGGTATTGCGGAGGCTAAGATATTGCAGGCCAAAGCGGAGGCAGAAGCTATCGAGAGGATAACAACGGCTGTAAGGGAGAGCAAGATGGACCCTGCAAACTATATGCTTGCAGACAAATATATTGCAACTCTAAAGGAGATGGTAAGCGGTAAGGATAATAAAACCATATACCTGCCATACGACGCTTCATCTGTTTTGAGCTCAATAGGCTGCATAAAGGATATGTTCAACAAGTAGGCTTCTCTTTCATAAGAGCCTATGAATAAGTTGGATATAAAGGGTATAGAACTGCTCGCCTTTGATGCGGACGATACCTTGTGGGATACCCAGTCCTATTTTGACAGTGCAGTTGACCGCTATTGCAAAATGCTCTCGCCTTACGGTAGCTATGAGCATATTTACAATATCTTTTACCGGAAGGAGATAGCTAATCTGCCCTCTTTGGGTTATGGTGGCAAAGCCTTTTTGATTTCTCTTATAGAGAATGCAATAGAGGTTAGTGGCGGCAAGGTTTCCAATGCTGATATAGAGCAGTTTATAGCTATCGGTAGAGAGGTGCTTGAAATACCGGCAACCCCTTTGGAGGGTGTGGAGAGAACTCTCTCTCTACTTAAAGAGAGTGGCAAATATAGAATGGTGCTCTTTACAAAGGGAGACTCGCTGGAGCAGGAGAGCAAGTGTGAGAGAAGCGGACTTATGCCATATTTTAATGATATTGAGATAGTTTCTACTAAAACAGTAAAGGAGTACCGCAATCTCTGCCGCCATAACGGAGTGGAGAGCTGCAATATGCTTATGATAGGCAACTCATTCAAATCTGATATAGCTCCGGTATTGGATATAGGAGGAAAGGGGATTCTGATACCTTACGGCAGGCTATGGGAGCACGAGGTATGCGAAAAGTATGAACATCATAACTACATAACACTCAATAAATTTGAAGAGCTTTTGCAGGTGCTTTTATAATTGGTGTTTTTATGAATAAGAGAGAAAAATATGAGGCTCTGCTAACAGAGCTATCTCCTTTGATAGAGGGAGAGAGCAACACTATAGGGGTGTTGGCAAATGTGGCTGCACTCATTAAGGAGAAACTTGGCTTCTTTTGGGTTGGTTTTTACTTGGTAAAGAGCAACTTGCAAGGGGAGGAGCATTTGGCTTTGGGCCCTTTTCAAGGGCCGATAGCCTGTTATAGAATAGGGTATGGCAAAGGGGTTTGCGGAACTTGTTGGAAGGAGCGCAAAACGGTTGTAGTGGAGGATGTGGAGGAGTTTCCTGGCCATATAGCCTGCAGCAGCCTCTCGCGAAGTGAGATTGTTGTTCCTCTTTTTAACAATAGTGATAAAGGAGTTTGGGGGGTGCTGGATATAGACAGCACAGAGATTGGTACATTTGACAGCATTGATTCTCAGTACCTTGAGAGGGCTATGCAGATAGTTTCTGCCTCTTTGAAACTCTAATTTATTTTGTTGCACGATTTTTGTTATATTTGTGTTGTATTTAGAATAAGTCTAACTTAAATGTATATTGATTATGAAAAAGTATGAGTGCATCCCTTGTGGTTACATTTATGATCCTGCAGAGGGAGACGAAGATGGAGGAATTGCTCCAGGAACAGCTTTTGAGGATATTCCGGATAGTTGGGTTTGCCCGCTGTGCGGTGCCACAAAGAGCGATTTTAAGCCTGTTGAGTAAGAGTGTTGTTTAGAGCTATGCTACGGGCTGCCGTATAGCCTGTACTCCAGGCTGCTTGAAGATTATAGCCCCCTGTAATAGCGTCTATATCAATTATTTCTCCGGCAAAATAGAGATTTGGGTAGCGTTTGCACTGCATAGTTGCAAGCGCTATCTCTTTTATGGCAACTCCGCCGCAGGTAACAAACTCATCTTTAAATCTCCCTTTTCCCGTAATTGGATATGTATCATTGATAAGGGTATTAACAAGGCGGTTAAAACCCTTTGTACCAATCTCTGCCGCTGTAATATCTTCTCTTATGCCGCTTCTGCTTACTATCAACTCCCAGAGTCTGCCTGTTAGGCCGCGCAGAGGAATATTCAGGAGTTTTTTGGCGGCGGCGGATTCTATGTGGCCCTTTAGGATTTTGCTGGCGGAGCTGTAATCTGCTCCCAACCAATTTATTATAAGCTCTGCCTGATAGGATTTCTCCTTCAGATAGCGTGCTGCGTATGAGGATAGTTTTAGTATTGCAGGGCCGCTTACTCCCCAATCGGTTATAAGCAGAGCGCCGTTTGATGTAAAGCGCGTGGAGGCAAGGGAAACCGCCGCCGCCTCTACCACACAGCCGGCAAGCCTCTTCAAAGGAGCGCAATCTATATTAAAAGTAAATAGGGATGGGCAGGGTGGCACTATCTCAATATCTTTGTATTTAGTGGTTTGTAGCATTGCAAATCCGCTTGGCGAGGGCTGTCCTCCGGCTGTAATAACAATAATATCCTCTTGCAAAGCCTCAATATTCTCTATTTTTTTGTTGCATACTACCTTAATATCAAGCTCTTTAAGCCTTCTTTTAAACATAGATACAATTTCCATTGCATTTTGTGAAGCCGGAAAAACACACCCATCTTCCTGAATGGTTAATTTTACCCCCTCGTTTTCAAACCATTGCATAGTCTGCCTTTGAGAGAGAGAGGCGAGAGCCCTTTTCATTAGCGAGGCTCCGCGAGGATAGAATTTCTCCAGCTCTTTTGGAGAAATTCTTTCTATATCTCCAAGCTCGGAGAGGGAGCTATTGGTGAGATTACACCGTCCACCACCGGTAATTTCTAACTTTGCTAAAATCTTACTATTTGATTCATAGATGGTTATCTGCGCAGATGGGAGCCTTCTCTTTAGCTCTATGGCGCAAAAAACTCCGGAAGCTCCTCCACCTACTATTGCTACATTCATAGCTCAGGCTCTATTGTAATGTTTACAATCTCCGGACGGATATAAATCCTCGGAATCCGGAAGCTCTTGCGCACTTTTGCCAAACCTCTGTTTATTATCGCATAGCGGTTTCCAAACGCATATAGCCCCCCTGTATATTTGCGGCTTGCCGACTGGTCTGGTGCATATAGTCCCTCGCTGCTCCAAGGTAATCTTGCGTGGCCTCCGTGATAGTGCCCAAGCAGCACCAAATCGTATGGATAGCTCATATAGCGCTCTATTATTTCCGGACGGTGAAAGAGCATAATATTGTAGGCAGAGCTGTCCAAAGCTGTTGCAAGTGAATCCATTACCTCAAATACTGCACGCCAGCGCCGCATTTCATCAGCATCTTTTATGCCGCAGATATGCAGAGTATCTCCATCTATCTCAAATGGTATAATCTCATTCTCCAATAGTCTGCAACCGGAATTGCGTACTATGGTTTTTATTGTATCTAATCCAAGTTCACTCTTAACCTCGTGATTTCCAACTACAAAGAATGTGGGATAATTCTTGGCAAGGCTATCTAAAAAGAGAGAGACATCCTCAACAGGCATATCGTAATCAAAAATATCTCCGCCAAGCATCACAAGATTAGGGGAGAAACTTTTTATCAACTCCACAATACGCTCTTCTCCAACTCCATAATTGCTTGAATGGAGGTCTGTTATAAAGGAGATACGAATAGGATGGGATATCTTCTCAGATTTTATGTTGTAATGCTCAACTTTTACCCTGCAATCGAGTGCACTGGCGGCAATGAGGGCCAATAAGAGAGCCACAACCCATAACGATATGCGCACACCTTTTTTCATCTGTGCAAAGGTAGTACCTGTTTGGGAATATTGCTACTTTTGCTCTGCAAATAATGGAGCCTATATGGAAAAATTGTGGAACATTTACTGCGCAGAGCAACCTGATTTTATTGCGGAGATAGCCCAATCTCCTGAGCTTGAAAGGCTTAAAGATGTGGGAATGAACTGCGGATGCGAATATACATCTTTCCCGTTTTTTAAGAAGATTGAGCGTTATTCCAGATTTGAGCATAGTGTTGGGGTTGCTCTTATTACTTGGAATTTTACCAAAGATATTCGCCAAACAATAGCCGCTCTGCTACACGATATATCCACTCCGGTTTTTGCCCACGTTGTAGATTTTTTGAGAGGAGATCATCTGAAGCAGGAAGCAACTGAGGAGCAGACAAAGGAGTTTATAGCCGGCTCGCCCTCAATAATGGCTCTTCTTGATAGGTTAGGAGTTGATATTGAGGAGGTTTGCGATTATCACAAATATCCCATTGCAGATAACGACACTCCGGGCCTCTCTGCAGACAGGTTGGAATATACGCTTGGCAACATTGTTAATTTTGGCTTTGGCTCAAAGGAACTTGTGGCAGAATTGTACTCAGACATTACGGTAACAACCAATGAGAAAGGAGAGAAGGAACTTGCCTTCAGGCATATAGAGAAAGCTGTTACTTTTGCGCAACTATCTCTCAAGTGTTCAATTGTTTACGTGTGTGATGAGGATAGATATGCAATGCAGATGTTGGCTGAATTGCTTGGCAGAGAGATTGCTGCAGGAGATATAGATGCTGCCGATTTATATCTTACCGAGCGGCAAATAATAGATAAGATCTGCACAACAGAGCAGGGGAGAGCAGAGTGGGAGAGGTTTTGCAGCTACTCGCATATTCTAACTTGCAAAAAGGGTGAGTGTGAGAGCTTGAAAGATTCTCAGGCTTTTTTACAGCATAATGATTTGGAATTTAGAGAGATTAGAGCCAAAAAACGATACATAGATCCGATTGTAGCTATAGCAGAATATGATAAAGCGGAGATCGCGAGGGTGTCTGAGTTAAGTCCTCTCTATCGCGATGAACTGAATAGATTTCTACAATCTCCTCAAGATTACCTTGTTGCCGGCTACTAAGGATTAGTGCAGGGTTGCTTGATATTTTTTTGTATATTTGTAGAACTTGAACAATAAAACAGATAAACTATGAAGAAGTTTCGATTTTTGATTGCGGCACTTTTGATATTTATGTGCGCCGGCCTTCAGAGCGCAAATGCTCAGATGTTTAAAAAAAGTTATGCTTGGATGAATGGCTCCTTGGTCTTTAGTGCAGAAGAGAAGTCTGACCACATTCTTTTTATTGGCGGTAGCTGCCACGAGGGAGGCTATAGTTTTGTACTCAAAAAAACGCAAAAACCTACAGAGTTTATTGTTGATTGCACAGAAGAAAATAGGGAGTTCGGGTATGTTCCTTTTGGGAAAGTTGGCGATAAGGCTGTGTATATCAACGATGTAAAGAATCGCCGCAAATTTCTTGTTGCTTATCATAATGGCATTGCGGTAGATTTGCTTTTCCCTTTTGAGGATGTGGGATTGTACGAACAGATTTGCCGAGATATGCAGAGCCAGCTCAACGGAGAGTATGTTGATAAAAAGGGTGAGAAATACATATTTGACTATAGCACTTGCTCTTTAGGCAACGAGGTGCCGCAGATGACAAAATTTACCTTTGGAGAGGAGTATGATACCCCTATAAATGTTATAAAGATTGCCAACAAGGCATACTTTTTCTTCTTTACAACAGAGGGATTGGAGCTGTACAATGCCATATATGACTCAGAATCTGACGAATATAGCAAGGGAAGTTTATATGCCACTCTAATGCATATAGATAAAGGAGAGGGAAGATGGCCTTTTACTGCTATTCAGATTATCAATCCTGCAATGCTCTCCAATTACAGCAAAA
>CADBUS010000050.1 GCA_902797895.1 uncultured Bacteroidia bacterium
CAACCGCCACGGCCTTATAGCAGGAGCCACAGGCACCGGAAAAACTGTAACTCTGCAAGTTATGGCAGAGACTTTCAGTATGACCGGAGTACCTTGCTTTATGGCAGATATGAAGGGAGACCTCTCCGGAATAAGCCAAGCCGGCAAAACAAGCAGCTTTATAGAAAAGAGAAAAGATGAGTTCGGTATTCCAAATCCGGAATATCAGGCCTGCCCGGTCCGCTTCTTTGATGTCTTTGGAGAACAAGGGCATCCTATGCGCTCCACAATCTCCAAAATGGGACCGCAGTTGCTGTCGCGAATATTACAATTAAATGATACTCAGGAGGGTGTATTAAATATCCTATTCCGCATTGCAGATGAAAAGGGGCTGCTTTTAGATGATATAAAAGACCTGCGCTCAATGCTCGGCTTTATCTCAAAAAATGCCTCTAAATATACTGCAACATACGGCAATATTGCTCCGCAGAGCGTGGGAGCAATTCAGAGAGCGCTGCTAACACTTGAAAATCAGGGCGGAGAAAAATTCTTCTCAGAGCCTTCATTTGATATATTGGATTTATTGCAATGCGATGCCAATGGCCGCGGAATTATGAATGTGCTTGCCGCAGACAAGCTGATGCACAATCCTAAACTCTACTCCACATTCCTGTTATGGCTTCTGAGTGAGCTATATACAACCTTGCCGGAGGTGGGAGATATGGATTTGCCGCGCCTTGTCTTCTTCTTTGATGAAGCGCATATGCTCTTTGACGGCACTTCCAAATCGCTCACAGACAAGATAGAGCAAGTTATAAGACTAATCCGCAGCAAAGGAGTTGGAGTCTATTTTATATCGCAGCTCCCAACAGATATTCCGCACGTAATTCTTGGGCAGCTTGGCAACCGAGTTCAGCACGCATTGAGAGCCTACACTCCAAGAGACCAAAAGGCACTTAAAGTTGCAGCAGAAACCTTTAGGGCTAACCCTGAATTTAAGACAGAGGAGGCAATTATGGCACTCGGCACAGGCGATGCACTTGTCTCATTCTTAGATGAAAAGGGCGCGCCTAACATTGTTCAGAATGCCAAAGTGCTATTCCCTATGAGTCAAATCGGCCCTATAGATGAGAGTCAGAGAAGGCAGATAATAAACTCCTCGCGCCTGTATGGCAAATATGACAAGCAGGTTGAACGCCACTCCGCATTTGAGGAGCTGCTTGCACTGGCAGAGGCAGAAGAGAAAGAGCTGAAAAAACAGCAGGAGCTTCAGCTTGCAGAAAAAGAGAAGGCACAAAAAGAGAAAGCCAAAGAGAAAAAGAAAGGTAAGAGTTGGCTGAGCAAAGTATGGAAAGCCATAGTTACCGCAATAACTGCCACATTGGCAACAGCTTTGGGCAACGCAGTAATAGGCAAAAAGAGCCGCAACTCCACCGGCAAGAGTGTGGTTAAAAACGCCACCACAGCAGCAACTCGCCAAATTACTCGCGATATACTCGGCAACCTGATTAAGGTGAAGTAAAATATTGTTAGAGTAGTATTTTTCAGGCAGCGGTACAACATTGAGAAAAATATCTCATTTTTGCGGCCTGAAAATGAAAAATGAGAGCATAGCATATAGCAAAAATGCCGCAAATAGTGTGGCAGATGGAAAAAGCAGGCTGATAGGTAACTTGGCCTGCTTTGCTGCGTATGCCCTATTCGGCTTTAACATAATAAGTTGCAAAAATATTGCCTTGGATGGCAATATTACCCCTATGGCCCTCTTCTGCCTGCGAGCCTTTGGAGCAGCGGTACTCTTTTGGCTCTGGGGACTCTTTACAAAACAGCAGGGGCGTATCAAAAGGAGCGATCTGCCGGCGGTGGCGTTAGCCTCTTTCTTGGGGCTTTTTATGACTCAACTCTCTTTCCTGTGGGCAATTACAAAAACCACAGCCATAGATGCCTCCATAATGAGTACCCTCAGCCCTATTATGACACTCTTTATATCTGCCATATTTATAAAGGAGAAGATTACCTGGAGCGGTATTAGTGGCATAGCCCTCAGCCTTATAGGAGTATTTATACTTATATTCAACTGCGTATCAATATCTTCAGGCGCAGACACCACCTCAATATGGGGCATCTTGGGTATGATTGCCAACACATTCTGCTTTGCCGCATACGTTGGCATATTCAAGCCGCTTATACAAAAATATCCGGTAGCGCTCTTTATGAAATGGATGTTCCTTTTCTCATCGCTGATGGCCCTTCCCTTCTCATTTGGTGCCATAAAGGCCTCCAACCTTGCAGCGGTGCCAATGAGCGTAATGTGGCAGGTAATATATGTAGTTGTAGACGCCACCTTTATAGCCTATTTTTTAATCCCGATAGGTCAAAAACGCCTCCGCCCCGTAGTAGTTTGTATGTACACATACGTGCAGCCCGTAATAGCGATGGTAATAGCCCTCATTCTCGGCATAGACAGCCTCACTCCCCTCAAAATTATCGCTACCCTACTCGTCTTCACAGGCGTAGGATTGGTAAACTTTGTGCCCAAGCGACAACTACCCGAACAACAAAATATGTAACTTTGCACCATCGCAACTATAAAACTGTATGGTATGGAAAAGTTTAAGTTAATGGCTCTGCCGTATGGTGCAGAGGCTTTGGAGCCTGTAATAAGTAGGCAGACTATAGAGTTTCATTATGGCAAACATTTGGCCGGCTATGTAAATAATCTTAATGGATTGATAGAAGGGAGCGGATTTGAGCAGGCCACATTAGAAGAGATTGTATGCCGCTCAAGCGGCGGAGTATTCAACAATGCAGCTCAGATTCTCAACCACGAGCTTTATTTTGAGCAGTTTACAGGAGAACAAGCTAAGCAACAGCCAACCGATGTATTGGCAGAGGCCATCGTTCGTGATTTTGGCTCATTTGAGAGCTTCAAAGAGGAGTTTGAGAAAAAGGGAGCAACCCTGTTTGGCAGCGGCTGGGTATGGCTATCGGCAGATAAAGCCGGCAAACTCGTTATCACGCAAGAGCCTAATGCGGCAAATCCTATTCAAAAAGAGCTCACTCCATTACTCACCTTTGATGTATGGGAGCACGCATACTATCTTGATTATCAGAACCGCCGCCCCGCTCACCTTGCCGCCCTCTGGCAAATCATAGATTGGAATGTTGTAGAAAACCGCTACAAATTTTAGGACGTGCCCCTCCGGGGGAGCCTACCCAACCATCAGGCAAACAATCGTCAAAAACTCCAAAGCCACCATCAAACGGATGTCGCTTGGCTATAGTAACGCCACCACGCAGCGGCAACTCAAACGGAGATATAGAGCGGCCGCTATTAA
>CADBUS010000051.1 GCA_902797895.1 uncultured Bacteroidia bacterium
GGAGCAAAGTGCCAATCATTATTGCGATAGATAAATGCAAAATTTTTGGCGTGATCGTCTTTATTATCAATAAGAAAATTAAAGACCATCAGTTTATAAACTTTCCACAGTTCAGATATGCTGTGAGTTAGAGCAGAACAAATCTTAAAAATATGCAGATAGTCTATGCTCGGCAATCGATAATCTGCCCCTATCAATCCTGCCACACTTACAACATGTAGCTTGCCGGTTGGAGTTCTGTCAAAGCGCTCTGCACCAAAATATTTACCCTCAAACAGGTGAGTTTCAGGCATTTCTACCCCACACTCTTTCGCAAGCAAAGAGTAATTATACTCTATTTTGCCTATCTTTTTGGAATCTCCTCCGGCAGGAAATTTTACAATCCACTCCTTGCCGTCATATTTGAGAAAAATTTTAGGACGGGCTCCTCCCGGGGAGCCTCCCCTGCCTATAAACTCTTCTATTGCCGCACCGCCATACTGCTCGCTTTTCAATATGTTAGCAGCCTCCGCAGCCAACTTATCCAAATTGGCATATTCATCTTGGGTAAAAACAGCACTCTCATCCGGATCAAATTCCAATGCTCCACGTCCGTTTGAACCAACCAAAGTCAATCGGGTTAACATATCTAATTCTCTAATATTCAGCCCATTTTTCTGCAAATATCTATCAAGAACAAGCCTCCCCCAACCATCGGGCAAGCAATCGTCAAAAACTCCAAAGCCTCCATCAAACGGATGTCGCTTGGCTATAGTAACGCCACCACGCAGCGGCAACTCAAACGGAGATATAGAGCGGCCGCTATTAAAGAACTGCGCAGAGTACTCAAAGGCACAAAGCCCCTCCGGAGTTAGTGCAATACGGCCAACCAACTCTCTATCCCACAACACTTTAACAAAACTTACCCTATTCATTTTTATGCCCTCTTTTACGGTTATAGTGCTTATTTTCAATTAGTTCGTCTAAAGTGCCATACTGCCTCTTGGTAAAAAGCTCATCAAAACCCTCCAACATATTGAGTGCAAAGGCAATGTGCAGCAACGCCTTGAAAGAGACAACTCCACTACGCTCAAAACGGCGATAAGTAGGCAACTTTACACCGGAGCGCAACGCCACAGCCTCTTGTGTAAGGTTTAGTTCCAACCTACGCTCTCGCACCCGCCGAGCCACCTGCAAAGCCACCTCCTCCGGCGTTTTGAATGTAAATGATAAAATATTATCCATTATCCAGCACTATGAACATTAAGTAATATTATTATATCACTTACAAAAGTACAAAAAATACCGAAATGACAAAATCCAAACAAATAAATTGCCAATTTCTGACAAAATCCAAACAAATAACCGCTTCCGTGAGTGATCAAACAAAGGAACAAATTTTCAATCTTTTTCTACCACTCCGTGTCTACTTACGAGTGCAGCCCCCCACCGAAAAGATGCCACTTAAAGTAAACTTAGTCCTACCTGAATGAAATATATTCGTCACTCTGAACAAAGTGAAGAGCCTTAAAAGAGCACCCAATTGCAGCTTATTGACCGCTTGCAAATCTGAGGCAAAAAAGCTATATTTGCAAAAGAGAGCTTTAAAATTAACCCCAAGCACTAAAGTGCTATGCAAAAACGAATATCTATTATGAGCACAAAAAAACTCATCTTTCTACTTGGCGGAAAAGATCTTGAAATGCAAACTATTAAAAAGTTGCTGGAAGAGTATAAAGAATCCAATCCAGGAAAAATTGAATTTCACGACAAAGGTCTGACTTGGGGAGCCGATCTATCTGAATATATAGAATTATTCGAGCGATATAAGAGCGATAACAAAGGAGATGAAAAGGATTCGAATTATCATATATATGGAGTGGAACTAAGTGATCGAAATGCACTCTCTCGTGGAATTGTAAACTATGACGTAATAGACCATCACAATTCATATTGTGATAAGAAAACATCCTTAGAACAAGTTGTTGAAATCTTAAAAGATAAATTCAATCCACACCTCAAATTAATTCCATATCAGGAGCTTGTTGCAATAAACGATTCAGAGTATATCTCTGGAGTAGATAGAAAGATAAAAGAATACATTGCAAAAGATGATTTTGACAAGATTGCGGATATTTATAAAGAGTTAGAAATCACCAAACCAAGGCCAGATGATAAAACACCATCTCAAGAAATAACACTATCAATAATTGAAGCTATTAGAAAAAGAGATAGGCAAGCTCAAGGAGTAGGTGTGGAAGAACCCAAATATGAACTTATCAATAGGGGCTGCTACACACTAATTGAAACTGA
>CADBUS010000052.1 GCA_902797895.1 uncultured Bacteroidia bacterium
CAGAGTTGCGTTCTTCAATAGAGGAGCCGCCTATTTACAACGGTTTTAGGGAGGCTTTGATTACCGTAAAAAAGATTTACGAAAACAACAAGTGCGTAACCTTTGCAGTAAGCAACAGCTCCTATACCGGCGGAGCACACGGAAGCTATACCTACTACGGAGCCACATTCCGCAAAGAGGATGGAAGGATTTTCGGCCACGATATCTTCAACCGCAGCTTTGATAGCAGCGAGAAATTACGCGTGTTACTGCAAGAGGGACTTATCAAATACTTTGAGGTAGAGGATGTAGATGAGCTTGCAGAATACACTTGGGATAATGTTACTGCCTACAGGGTAGAGCTTCCGCAATTCGGGCCGTGGTTTACAAAAGAGGGGCTCTGCTTTTTGTATCAGCAGTATGAGATAGCTGCATATGTGGCAGGTACGCCGGAAGTTACTATTCCTTACGATAAACTCGATGGCATTCTGATTCCGGCCGCAGCGGCTTTGTTCAAATAAACAAACCTGATTGCAAACTCAAACCGTCATTTTGAGCGAAAGCGAAGAATCTTATTCTGAACGAAAGCTCAAACTGTCATTCTGAGCGCAAGCGAAGAATCTTATTCTGAACAAAAGCTCAAACTGTCATTCTGAGCGAAAGCTCAAACTGTCATTCTGAGCGTAGCGAAGAATCTTAAATATAGCTTAACGCTTAGGAATATGTACCTTATAACGGGGGCGGAAATTTCCGCCCTCTATTTTTCTGAGCTTGCCCCCTATAAGTTTGCGGCGTATTGGAGAAACCCTATCCACAAACAAATGCCCCTCCAAGTGATCCAACTCGTGCTGCACCATACGGCAGGCAAAGCCGGTAAACTCCTCCGTAATCTCCTCCATCTTGTGATTGATATATTTTACCTTTATGGCAGCAGGCCTCTCAACATCGCAATTTATATCGGGCACGCTAAGGCAACCCTCTGAATATGTGGTGGTAGAATCGCTCTGCCAAAGCACCTGAGGATTTATCATATAGCGTATAAAATCTTTAAGCTCAGGGTAGTCCTCCGTAAGTTCCCTTCCATCCACAATAAGAATCCTCAAACTCTTGCCCACCTGAGGGGCCGCAATCCCAACCCCATCTGCATTTGCCATTGTTTCATACATATCTGCAAGAAGCTGCTCCAGCCCCTCCATCTCCAAATCAACCTCTTTGGCCTGCTCCCTTAACACAGGTTCTCCATAAACATATATAGGTAATATCATAACTTTTGGTTTTCAGTCTTTTATACTCGCGATTGCCTATCCAGCCAGCTCTGCAATATAAGTACCGCGCTTATCTTGTCTGCCGCACCCTTTTGGCGGCGCTCGCTCTTTTTCATACCTCCGTCAATCATTGCCCTCTGTGCCAACACCGTTGTAAATCTCTCATCTTCAAGCTCCACAGGTATTGTGGGAAAACTCTTTTTAAGTCTCTTCAAAAACTGCTCAACGTATGCGGCACACTCGGCAGGGGTATTGTCCAAGTTCTTCGGATAGCCAACTACAAATTTTACAACATTCTCTTTTTTAGCATATTCCAGCAGGTAGGCAATAACCTGCTCCGCACTCACGCAAGAGAGCGGCTGGGCAATAATGCCAAGCGGATCGCTCACCGCAACCCCAACCCTCTTTTTTCCATAATCTATGCCGATAACCCTGCTCATCGCTCCGCAAAGATATATCTTTTGTTGATAAGGAAATAGTATTATCTTTGCTATGTTATGGAACAAAAACGCAGAATTGCAATACTCGGCTCTACAGGCTCAATTGGCACACAGGCTTTGGATGTAATCTCTCAGCATCGCGATAGTTTTGAGGTTGAGCTACTTACGGCAGGCAGCAATGCCGATTTGCTTATTGAGCAGGCACGCGCCTTTAACCCCAATGCCGTAGTTATCTGCAACAAGGAACTTTATGGAAAAGTAAGAGATGCCCTTGCCTCGCATCCAAATACAACTGATATCAAGGTCTTTGCCGGGGTTGAGTCTGCAGGGGAGCTTGCAGGCGGCACCAATGTGGATATTGTTTTGGCGGCAATGGTAGGCTTCAGCGGCCTCGCTCCAACTATCGCTGCAATGAAAAAGGGCAAAATAATAGCCCTTGCAAACAAAGAGACTTTGGTGGCAGCTGGTTCCATAATAACCAAACTATCAAGAGAATACAACAGTCCTGTAATACCTGTAGATTCTGAGCACTCCGCCATTTTCCAATGTCTGCAGGGGGAGCGAACTTCTGCAATAGAGAAGCTGATACTCACCGCCAGCGGAGGCCCTTTCAGAACTCTGCCACTTGAAGAGTTTGAAAACATAACAACGGAGCAGGCGCTCAACCATCCCAACTGGAGTATGGGAGCAAAGGTTACAATAGACTCTGCCACAATGATGAACAAGGGGCTGGAGATAATTGAGGCGGCCTGGCTCTTTGGGCAACCTATCGGGATGATAGAGGTGGTTGTTCATCCTCAATCTATTATACACTCAATGGTGCAGTTCAAAGATGGCAGCCTAAAGGCGCAGCTCGGCGCTCCGGATATGAGAGTCCCAATTCAGTATGCTCTCTCCTATCCTAATAGAATAAATCTGAATACTCGCAGAATATCGCTTGAGGAGATTAGAAGCCTTACTTTTTATGCTCCCGATATGAGCCGCTTCCCTTGCCTTAGAATTGCATACGAGAGTTTTAGCAACGGCGGCAACACCCCTTGCGCAATGAACGCCGCCAACGAAGTTGCAGTAGAGGCCTTCCTCAGCGGCCGCATTAAATTTACCCAAATTCCTCAACTGATTGAAAATACACTCCAAAAGTGCAACTACATAGAAGAGCCAACTTTAGAGGAGATTTTTGCCACCCACACCCAAGCCCACGAAATAGCCCTCTCCCTCTCCAACTAATCTTGTTCCGTATCTGCTTTTTGCACGCAGTACAACAGACGGGCATTGCCTATGTTTTGAAAGGATTTTTAGAATCCTCAAGGGCGGTGGCGGCGGAGTGGAGCTCGGAGTAGAACTGCTCGCCAAAGGCAAACAGAAGCGGCTCTTTAAGGAACTGATATACTTTGATTCCCTCTTTTTTACCCTTTGCAAATGCCTCGCGGCAGAGGTGCTCGCGGCTCAGAAAGAGAGCTGTATAGCCGTTGCTCAGTTGCTTTAGGCGTATGGGAAATATCCAGCAGGAGAGCGGTTTTCTAAAGAGCTTGTCTGAGGGGGTTGTGAATGCTGTAGCAGAAACGGCCGTATCGGCGGCAACAGCTTTGCAGACTGCTTCATATCCTCTCTCTACAGCGCAGTAGGTAAACCCTTTAGCATCTGTTACGGAGTAGGCACAGCGGCCGTCGCTCTCCACAAGCGGAGTTACCAAATCGCCATCTGAATCTACTAAAGAAGCTCCCTTTTGAGCTATTGTAAGCAGGCCGTCTTTGGCCATATAGGGTAAATATTGCTCCTTGCAATTCTCCAAAAACTGCTTCTCTTGTTCAGATAGCGGAGCTCCGCTATCCCCTACTACACAGCACTTTCCCTTGCAGCGAGAGTAATCGCAGCAAAAGCATTCAGTTATTATCTCTGTGCTTACAAGGCAGTTGCCAATCTCTATTACCATTGCATTGTTTTTTGCCAACTCTCAATCAACCCTAATCTACATCAAAGAAATCTCTTATAAACTCATTCTCCTGCAATAGCCGTTGAGTCTGCACATCGGCTGTAGTTCCATCCATAATTACCGTTACTTGATTGGAGTCCAGCAGCTTTTTGACAAAGGCCGCAAACTCCTTTTTGGTTATGGCGGCAAGTTGCTCCTGAGTTATCTCCATTGGCAGAGAGTTCAGATATTTGTTCTCCAACTTATCGAGCCAATAGGTGCTATTGTTCTGCAGAGCTGAGAGCTTGCCGCTCAAATCTATTGCAAGAAGCTTGAAATCGCGCTCTGATATTTTTTCTTTGGCAACTTGCTGAAGCGAGCCAACTATCTCGTTTACAAATGATTGCGCCCTCGCACTATCGCTCTCAAACACTACAGAAAGCGAGTAGAGCTGCTCTGGATAATAGTCTAATGCGCTCTTTATATTGTAGTTAGGGATACCGCGGTTGAGACGGTCGTTAAACAGATTCTCTACATATCTCTGTGTAAGCTCCGCCAACAAAGCATTTTTACTGTTGTACTTGGCGGCAGAGGAGAGCGTAAGGCTAACGTATGAGCGCGGCGCCGCCATCTTCATCAAAAAGCGTTTTTGAACCTTGCCTTTTGTAAGGCTGCTCGGCAGCATATCCCACTCCTCTTGAGCTGCTTTGTTGCCTGGTATTGCTCCTATGTACCTGATTGCAACCTCTTTATATAAGCTCGCATTTTTGCCCGCGAACATAAACACAAAGTCTGCCGCATTTGAGAAGCGGTTGCTTACCATATTGTGAAGCCTGTTATAATCATACCTATTCAGCTGTTCTGCTGTAAGGGAGGAGCCGTAGCTTGGGTTGGAGTAGATGTAGCGATATACAGAATCCCTAAATACCGCAAGTGGAGATATTGCCTGATATTGAATATCATACAGAATCCTTCTAACATACAAATCATACACGTGCTTGTTTTTCTCTCTTGCCGTCATATTAAGATATATTGCCTGCATCAGCTTTTCTGCAGAGGCCGGCAGAGCAAATCCCTCCATTACCTCTCTATTTGGCAACAGCTTGGATTTAAGCCCTATATGGTTGTAAGTGTATAGGCGATTCATATCTGCGTAGGAGATATTTGAGATAGGCGCCACCTCCAAAAGCCCATTGAAAAAGGCTGCATTACCTATGTTGGCTCCACCTATTTTGGAGTAACCTCCTCTGCTCACTCCCCTGAACATCAAAGTATCTGAGCCGTTGTCAATATTTTTGAAGAGCAAGGTTGCTCCATTGGTAAGAACAATCTTTTCTGCTTTCAGTTCACTATCCTCGCTCTGTGTAACAACATCTGAGGAGCGCAAAAGGCTAACATTTGGCCAAACAACAGCCTTTTCTGTAGAGGCCGGAGTGCCGAGATAGTTGGTATAGGCAGCATTCAGCCTCTCGTTGGATATAGCGCTTACTCCCTCAGCCTTAGGCATATAGCACGATATTACTATATTGTTGGTTTGATTATACAAGGCAGAGAGATATTCGTTGAATTTGTTATGCCCCATTGAAAAGAGCACCTGCTTTACAATCTCAAAGTGCATCTCTGTACTTGCAAGGGAGAAACCATCGTAGTAGCTGTTGAGGGCACGCTGGAGATAGCTGTCGTTTGAGGCTTGCTCGCGTGTATCAAAGCTGCTCTCCAAGTTTTTCCAATAGATATCGGTTGTCTTTTTGAACTCCTGCTGTGTTGCTCCACTCCTTGCCAACTGGCGTATCTGATTGCTTACAAAAGCTGAAGAGGCATATACCGCACTCGGAAGCGTTGAGTATGAGATGGTATAGGCAAGACTCTTTTCCATTCCAAGAAACTTTCCCTTTGTTACCTCCAAATCGTAAATGAGCTGGTTCTCGCTTATGGCACCCTGGGTTATTCTGTCGCTGAGAATACGCATTGCCATATCATCCATAAATTCCTGTATATAAGGAATATTGGTTTTGGCAAACTCCTCTTTAAGAGGTGCTTTCAGCAGCGATATGGAGAGCTTTGTGTTGGCATACTCTTCATCTTGCAACACCACGCTCTTAACTCCCTCAAACTCCTGAGGAATAAAGTACTCTCGAGAAGTTCTGCGCAAAGGCTTGGGTATTGTGGAGAAGATAGATTTTATCTGTGTCTCGAGTTTATCCGGATCTATATCTCCCACTACTATAACGCACTGTAAATCAGGGCGGCACCAATTGTAATAAAAGCTCCTCAAATCTCTGGAGTTTATTCTGCTCAGTTGCCTCAGATTCTCAACTTTAAGCTCTTCTGAGTATGGACTATCGGGATAAAGAGCCTCAATCAAACTATGGTTGAGGCGGTGGGCTGCGTCCCTGTCTCTTACTATGTTGATTGCCAGATTCTGCCGCTCGGCCGCAATATCCCCTTCATCCACATTTATTGAACTCATCCAATTGTAGAGAATAAGCAGAGAAGAATCTATTGTGGCAGCTCGCCCAACCGGAACATCTCTTATAAGGTAAGATATTCGGTCTGCCTCTGTGGTAAAAATAAGATTTTCACTCCCCACGCCAATTTTTTTCAGATAATCTGTTATGGAGCTCCCCTCAAAGTTTCTTGTCCCCTTTGTAGCAAGCTGTTGGAGCAGCGTAAAGAAGCCGTATGTGCCTTCCTTTTCCAAAGAAGTTCCCACTTTTTGAGCCACGCAGAAGTGGGCCTGATTCTTTTGGGCCTGATTTTTGATAACTATGTAGGAAAGGCCGTTACTTAGCGTTCCGCTCTTTACTCTCGGATCTGCAGGCAACTTTGCCGGCACTTGTGCAAATAGAGCAAACGAGAGGAAAAGAAGTGGAAATATGAGTGAGTGTTTTTTCATAATCTTGCCAAACAATATAGAGCAAAATTAAGAAAAAATGTCATTTGTTAAGTTGAGCGCTTTTGTATTGGTAATTTTATTAGCTTTGCCACTTGAATTGCAAAACGAATATAAACCATTTAATTATATCAGATGATGAAAAGGATCACAAAAATGTTTTTGACCATTGCTGTCGTTCTTTTTGCCGGCAGCGCATTTGCACAGGATATGACTCAGGCTACTGAGCTCTATCAGAAGGCCACTGAGGCTTATCAAGCCGGAAATGAACTTGAGGCAGTTGCCGGATTCAAGGAGGCCCTTAAAATTGCAAATGAGGCTGGAGAAGATGGAGTTCAAATGGTTGAGGAGTGTAAGAATATGATACCTCAAATCCTTATGGCTGCCGCAGGAAAATCTGTTGCCGCAAAGGATTATTCAAAAGCAGAGGAGATTTATACAGAGGCTTACACATTGGCTAAAGAGTATGGCAACGAAAGCGTTGCAGAAAATGCTCAAACAAAACTCGCTCAAGTTGCTTTGCAGGGCGGAGCGGATGCTCTTAACAGCGGAAAATTTGATGAGGCTGTATCTCACTTCAAAAAGGCGATAGAGAAGGATGGCAATAACGCCACAGCATATCTCTACCTTGGTATGGCACAAGGCAAACTCAACAAGATAGATGAGGCGGAGGCTGCGCTGCTAAAAGCTAAGGAGTTGGGCAACGACAAAGCTGCAACCGTACTATCTCAGACATTGGTTTCAAGTGCAAACGAGGCACTTAAGGCCAATAAACTCAACGATGCCATAGCTATTGCAGAAAAGGCTCTCGCACTTGGCGCCAACCCAACCGCAAGCCAGATTGCCGGAATGGCAGCCTACAAGGCCAAGAGTTGGGCCAAGGCAGCCAACCACCTGAAGAATGCTCCGGCTTCTGCACAAACAAACTACATAGCAGCATCCTGCTTTGAGAATGCAGGCAACAAGGCCCAGGCTTGCGTCTTCTACAAGAAGGTACTCAACGATGCCAAGTTTGGCCCTACTGCAAAACAGAAAATTGCTAAGTTAGGCTGCTAATTTAACCTTGTAAATGGTTGAGTTAGAATTATTAGCTCCGGCAAGAAATTTGGAAATCGGCATTGCGGCAATAGACTGCGGTGCCGATTCCGTTTATATTGCCGGTCCCAAGTTCGGGGCCAGGGCGCAAGCCGGCAACAGCTTTGAGGATATTGAACAGCTCTGCCGCTATGCCCACAGCTTTGGGGCTAAAGTCTATATTACAATAAATACAATACTCTACAACAATGAGTTGGAGGAGGCGCGGGAGTATGTTTGGAAGGCGTGGCGCACCGGTTGCGATGCTGTAATTGTACAAGATTTGGCTCTGCTTAAAATGGAGCTTCCCCCTATTGCACTCTTTGCCTCAACCCAAACAGACATACGCTCCGCAAAAAAGGCCGCGCTACTCGACTCTCTTGGTTTCCAAAGGCTTATACTTGCTCGCGAACTCTCCTTGGAGCAGATAAAAGAGATTGCACAGAGTGTAAAGTGCCAGATTGAAACATTTATACACGGAGCACTCTGCGTATGTTATAGCGGACAATGTTATCTCTCTGAATATCTGGCAGCAAGAAGCGCCAATCGCGGAGAGTGCATACAGGCCTGCCGCTCCAACTATACCCTTACAAATGAAAAAGGGAGAGTGCTGCTCAAAGATTCCCCCATACTCTCCCTAAAAGATTTCAATCTATCAAATAAAATTGAGGGGCTTATTGAGGCAGGAGTAACATCTTTCAAAATTGAGGGCAGACTCAAAAACCTCTCCTATGTAAAAAATGTGGTTGCACACTATAATAATGTGATAAACAAGATTATAGAAAGAAAGCGAGCGCAGGGAGAGATAGTTGCAAGAGCCTCATTCGGCAAAGCAAGATATGAGTTTGAGCCCGATGTTCAAAAGAGCTTCAACAGAGGTTTTACAGAGTTTTTTATTGATGGCAGCAGAGGAGAATGGAACAGCAGCGGCAGCGCAAAATCTATGGGCGAGTATATTGGAGAGGTTACAGAA